>JAFPPJ010000447.1 GCA_017410745.1 Oscillospiraceae bacterium | reverse complement strand
GAGTGATTCGTAATCCTCGATACTCATAACCGCAAGATCGCCTTTGCCGTTTTTGGTGATGAATACCGGCTCATTATAGGTATGGCAGAATTTGGATATTTCGTTGTAGCCGTTCCTGAGATCGGCGCTTGATCTTATATTTGGCATATCGACTCCTCCTTTCGTGTATAACAATATTATACACGAATTTTGTTATATTGTCAAGAGCAAATCGCAGTCAGCACAGCCGACTGCGATTTTGTGGAATCACCGTTTACTGTCAATTCTTGCGGCTTGCCATATCGGCGTCGAGCCTGTCGCGCCATTTCGAGGACTTGTGCTTTCCGCTGCGGGCACAGGACACCGCTTCGCTGACGCAGGAGTAGAGCAGGGAAGTGCCTGCGGAGTCGCTTTTATAGTTCACCGCGGTATCGGCGGAAATGCCCATGCTCTCGGCGGTCTCCACCGCATCGATGTTCGCCCCGAGGAATATGAACTCCCAGCCCTTTTCCTGCATGCCGGAGATCATCTTCTTTATTTCGGGAGCGGTGAATGTGCGGCTGGCGTTCTCCATGCCGTCGGTGGTTATCACGAACAGCGTGTGCTCGGGCACGTCCTCCTCACGGGCGTACTTGTGTACGGTGCGGATGTGCTTTACCGCAGAGCCGATCGCATCGAGCAGGGCGGTGCATCCCGCCGGACGGTAGTCCTTGTCCGTCATATCGCGTATCTCGGATACGGGAACCCTGTCATATATCACACGGCTGCTGTCGGAGAATACCACCGCGGAGATGAGCGCTTCGCCCTCCTCGGCACGCTGCTTTGCTATGAGAGAGTTGAACCCGCCGATGGTGTCGGCTGTGAGCGGATGCATGGAACCGCTCTCGTCAAGAATGAAAACTACCTCTGTAAGACCTTTTTTCATATGATCACCCTCCGTGTATTTGATGTACTTATTATACACCATCCCGCGAAGGAAGTGGTCGCTTCCCAAGCGACAGTCGCCAAAGGCGACTGTTACCCGGGCGGTCAAGGCTCGCAGCTGCCCGGGCGGGCAAGGCCCGCAGCTACCCGGGACGAAATGGCACACGCCTTTTATATTATCCTCGGAACATACGACAGTCAGTAAATAGGCAGATCATCACATAGGTAAGTGCAAGATGACAGGCTGAATTTTATTACGGATCTACTCATTTTCCTCTTGACAAGACATATCATGATATGCTATACTATCCCTTAATATTTAAGGAGGAATGAATATGAAGATGATGTTATTTGATCTCGACGGCACTCTGCTGCGCACAGACAAGACCATATCCGAACGCAGCGTCCGGGCGCTCGCGCGCGCACATGAAGCAGGGTACATGATAGGACTGTCCACCTCCCGGGGGCATAACAACTGCATGAAGTTCATCGACAGAGTATGCCCGGATGTGGTGATATCGAGCGGCGGCGCACAGGTCAGCCTTGATGGTGAGATCATCATCATGCAGGGTTTTGACGGGGATGAGGCCGCCGCTGTCATATCCGCCGCACGGGAGATATGCGGAGATGTATGGATAACCGCCGATGCAGCCGACAGCGATGCCGCCTTTTTCCGCAATCATATCCCGCCGCAGGATGAGCTCGAGCAGAGCTGGGGCAGGAGCGAATACACCGATTTCAGTGACTACCGCCGTCCCACGCTGAAGCTGTGCTTCGAGATACACGATGAGGAGCGGGCACAAAGCCTTGCCGCCGCTTTGCCCGGATGCGACTGCATCCGCTTCACCGACGGCGAATGGTACAAATTCACCAAGGCGGGCGTTACCAAGGAGAGCGCCATCGGGAAGCTGTGCGGATACACCGGCATGGACATATCCGATATCACCGCATTCGGCGACGACCTCGCCGACATCGGCATGCTCCGGATGTGCGGCATCGGTGTGGCTATGGGCAATGCACAGCCCGAGGTGAAGGCTGCCGCAGATATCGTGATAGGCACGAACGACGGCGACGGTATCGCCGGATACATAGAAGACCTGCTCGGATAACTTCATAGAAGTATCGGCAGGTCTTATAAGTACAGCCGCCCGTAAAGGCGGCTGTTATGCGCTCAGCGCTCTATTATCTGCTCTCTTGAAGGGCCTACGCCGACCATCTTGACAGGGCACTCGCACAGCTCCTCGAGCCTTGCGATGTAGCTGCGGCATACCTCGGGAAGATCCTCGAACCTGCGGCAGCCGGAAAGGTCGTCGGAGAAGCCGGGGAATTCCTCGTATACGGGCTCGCAGCCCTCAAGTCCCTCAAGTGTGGGCGGGAAGTCTCTTATCACAGAGCCGTCGGGTCTCTTGTATGCCACGCATACCTTCAGTGTATCAAGGCCTGCGAGGGTATCGAGCTTGTTTATGCAGAGTGCGGAAAGACCGTTTACTCTTACTGCATGACGGACGATAACGGAATCGAACCAGCCTGTGCGGCGGGGTCTGCCTGTGATGGTGCCGAACTCGTGACCCTTGTCACGGATATAGTCGCCTGTTGCATCGAAAAGCTCCGTGGGGAACGGACCCTTGCCCACTCTCGTGGTATATGCCTTTGCTACGCCGTACACGCCCTTTATCATCATGGGGCCTACGCCGGAGCCGATGCACACGCCTGCGGACAGGGGATGCGATGATGTAACATAGGGGTATGTGCCGAAGTCTATATCAAGCAGGGTAGCCTGTGCGCCCTCGAAGAGTATGGTCTTGCCTGCCTTGTCTGCCTCATAGGTGAGCACGGATACATCAGCCATATGGCTCTTGAGACGCTGTCCGTAGCCGATATATTCCTCGATCACTGCCTCAAGGTCTATTGCCTCGCCGCCGTATACCTTGGTGATTATCTCATTCTTGAGCCTGCCTGTGCTCATTGCCTTCTCGCGGAAGATGTCGGGATGCACGAGGTCATAGAAGCGTATGCCGCTCCTCTCGTACTTATCCATATATGCAGGGCCTATGCCTCTGTGTGTGGTGCCGATATCCTTATTGCCCCTGAACTTCTCGGAAAGGCCGTCAAGTGCGATATGCCAGGGCATAGTGATATGTGCTCTCGGGTCTATCTTGAGATTGTCGAAGCTGATGCCCCTCTTGGAAAGGTCATCGAATTCGCCGAGGAGATCCTTCGGGTCGAGAACGACGCCTGCGCCGATGAGGCAGAGAGTATCCTTATAAAGTATACCCGACGGAACAAGGTGCAGCTTATAGGTCTCACCGCCGCTGGCTACGGTATGACCCGCATTGTTGCCGCCCTGTGCACGGACTACTACGTCCGCTCTTGATGCGAGCAGGTCTATTATCTTGCCCTTGCCCTCATCGCCCCACTGAGTGCCGATTACTATATTTGCAGACATTTGTATTCCTCATTTCTTTAACATGTCGTGTTTCCAAACACGCCCACTCTTCATTATACTACATAATTCCCCATATGTCAAGGAATTTTTAACAATTCAGGTCGACAAAGCCGACTGTTACCCTATACGCATCCGAGCGGGCAGATATGTGCCCGTCACGGAGCATAGGACGGCACATATAAGCCCAACACCTTATCTGCCTTGCCCGCTTTGTTCAAAACAACTATAAATCATACTCCCGTATAGGTAAAATCACTATTTTAAGCATTCGATAAAATATTGTGTTGTATATTTTGATAATTTATGTTATAATGTATACGAATATGTATAACGGAGTGATCAGCATGATACGAGAACCCGAATACTTCTCTAAGCTGTTTGAAAATATGATCAGCATGGTTACTGATCCCGAATATTTCGACCGGGGGCAGTTTGTCGATCTGCTCTCGGAGATATGCAATTACTTCGGCATCGCAAAGGGTGTCACCGAATTCTACCGCTCGCCTGCCCATGAGAAGATAGGCGACGGCGAGATACTGGTGGATTTCGACAACGGCAGAGGTGAGCGCATACTTCACAAGCGCAGGTTCATCACACGCACGAGCGCCATAATACAGGGCACGCTGTATGTGTCTAATGATGAGCCGCCGCTGAGTGCCGAGGATATGAGGCGCGTTGACCTTGTACTCAGGGCACTGCTCAGCTTCGTCAGCCGCAACAGGCTGCAGCGCACGGTGGAGCAGCTGGCGTTCCACGATGAGTTCGGCTACCGCAATATCCGCTTCTTCATGCGCAATCTGTGGGTGCTGCAGGAGCGCGATCAGCTAAACGGCTACTGTGCGGCGAGATACAATCTGCAGCACTTCTCCCTTGTCAACAGAGACGTGGGGAGAGCAGCGGGTGACGCCATCATACGCACCCACTATCAGCACATACAGGAGCTGGTGGGAAACAGCGGCCTTGTATGCAGGATGGGCGGCGACAACTTCCTTGCACTGTTCAAAACGGATGTGCTCAATGATGTGATAGATGCCCTCAGGGGCATACCCGTCAATTTGCCAGACAATCCCGTCGCAAGAGTGATGATACGCGCCACTGCGGGAGTATATGTGCTCCCCGACGGATATGAGTTCGACACCACCGACGATATAATGGACAAGGTGATGTCTGCGGCTGCCGAGGCAAAGAACGGCAGTGAGAGCATCGTATTCTACGACGATAATATGGGCTGCAGGAAGGACGAGATGCTGCGCATACAGTCCAAGTTCAAGGATGCGCTTGAAAAGCAGGAATTCTGCGCACACTATCAGCCCAAGGTGGATATCATGACGGGCGAGATAGTCGGAGCAGAGGCTCTGTGCCGCTGGCATCACGACGGCAGTCTGGTATTCCCCGCCCGGTTCATACCCGTGCTCGAGCAGAATTCTGACATATGTCTGCTGGATATGTATATGCTCGACACCGTATGCCGGGATATACGCCGCTGGCTCGATGAAGGGCGGAAAGCGGTGAAGGTATCCGTGAACCTGTCAAGGAAGAACCTGATGGATCTTGACCTGCTCACCCATATAAAAGAAGTGATCGACAGGCATGGCGTGCCCCATGAGTATATCGAGATAGAGCTCACCGAGACCACCAGCTTCGTGGAATTCGACAATCTCAGGCGGATAGTATGCGGCCTCAGCGAGGCGGGCATATCCACATCCGTTGACGACTTCGGCATGGGCTACTCCTCTCTCAATCTCCTGCGCGAGATACCCTGGAGCGTTATCAAGATAGACCGCTGCTTCCTGCCCGGGGACGGCGACAGCAGCGCGTGCTCCGACATCATGTTCAGGCACATGGTCAGCATGGCGCTCGAGCTGGGCTTCGAGTGCATAGCGGAGGGCGTGGAGACGACCGCACAGATAGAGCTCCTCCGTGCTAACAAGTGCCGTCTGGCACAGGGCTTCATATTCGACCGTCCGCTCCCCTCAGACGAATTTGAGCGCAAGCTGGCAGGCTTCCGCTACGATATATGATATGAAACAGACCCTCAGGATAGGGGTGATGCTTTAAGTGAAGCTGTCATTGGGAAGAAAAATGGTCATCCTTGTCATACTGATAGGCCTGCTTCTCAGTGTTGCCTGCATATGTGTCAGCAATGCCGTGGTCAGCAAAATGCTCGAAGCCGAATACCTTGAGAGCACGGATTCGCTCGCTGCCACAGTCGCAGTATCCGTACCCGCCGAGCCCCTCGCATCCGTATCTGCAAAGGCTATGCAGATATACCGCACTGCGGGAGAAGAGGGCGACGACGGCGACTACGCCGAGCAGTTCATGCATCTGACGGTGGAAGAGGACTACATGACGGTGGAGAAGTCCCTGCGCAGCATACAGTATGTGAGCGAAGCGGACAGTGTATACATCGTGATGCTCCTGCCCGAGGAAAAGTCGGTGCTCTACATCGCGGATGCGGGCGGAGAGGACACATCTCCCGGACGTATCGAATACCTCGAGGAAAGCGTACATACATATCTGTCCGACCCGCAGAGCGGCATCTCCGCCCATATCACGGACACTCCCGAATACGGACGCACGGCGGCAGCCTGCGTGCCCGTATACGACGATGAAGGCAGGATAATATGCTATGCCGCCGCAGAGCTCGGCATGTCGGACGTGCTCGGGAAAGAGAGCCGCTTCCTTATGACCCTCGGCATGACGCTGATGGTCATGACTGCCATAATATGCATATTTGCCATAATATATGTAAGGGTACGCATAGTAAGACCTATCAATATGCTTTCGGATGCCGCAAAGAAGTACGGTCAGAACCGGGGCGGGGCGAAAAGCGCCTTCAGCAGTCTCGATATCCGTACCGGCGATGAGCTGGAGATACTCCTCCACTCCATGATAAATATGGAGAAGGATATAGAGACCTATGTAAAGAACCTGACGCAGACACGAAAGCAGCTGAGCAGCGCACGGCAGCACGCCGACGATATGCAGAAGCAGGCGTACAGGGATTCCCTCACGGGCATACGCAACCGCCTTGCCTATGACAATGAGATAAGCCGCATAGATGCCGACCTTGCCGACGGCAATACCCGCTTCGGCATAGCGATGATAGACCTGAACATCCTCAAGTCCATAAACGACAGCTACGGGCATGAACGGGGCAACACCGCGATCGTGACGCTGAGCAGGCTGATATGCGATATATTCGCACATTCGCCGGTATTCCGCATAGGCGGCGATGAATTTGCGGTGATACTGCGCAACAACGACTACAACAACATCGAGTCGCTGACGGCGGAGTTTGACGGGCGCATAGCGGAGCTTTCCGCAGATACCTCCCGCGAGCCGTGGGAGAGGATATCCGCCGCTCTGGGCTATGCACTTTACCGCGAGGGCGACACCTGCGCGGATGATGTATTCAAGCGGGCAGACTACAATATGTACGAGCGGAAGAAGTCCATGAAGCATATCGGATGAGCACGTTATGAAAAATGCATCATATACATACAATTATTCACAAAATAATTGTAAAAAAGGTAGTGACAAATACCGATATATGTGCTATGATATATCAAACGGCCTATGCCGGTGACGGTATGCCGCTGATATTCCTGTACCAACACCGCTTGACGGGGGGCAGGGCAATACAACAACAAGGAGAAGGTGGAACAATGAGAAAATTCATTTCACTGCTCACGGCAGCGGTGATGTCTCTCACGCTGATGCTCACAGGCGTAAATGTCTCTGCTGAGAATGCGGCTGTCAGCTTCAGGTCGAAGACCATAACCGTTACACCGGGCAGGAGCATCACGCTCACTCCAAAGGTGACGGGCGCCAAGGCAGACGAACTTACATGGAGCTCGTCCGATCCGTGCGTCACGGTAGCGGACGGCAAGATAATCGGCGTATCCCAGGGCAAGGCCGTTGTCACCGCTCAGATACGCAATACTGCGGCATCTGCGACCGTCAACATCAGAGTCGGCAAGCGCATATCCGAGATCGTAGTCAAGGATACCAATGTTACGCTCAGACCCGGCCAGATATACGAGGCAAAGCCCGGGATCAAGCCCGCTGATGCGGCTTACAAGGGCGTGAGCTACTCCGTATCGGACAAGTCGGTCATAAGCATAAGCAAGGACGGCAAGGTGGGCGCTCTCAAGGCAGGCACTGCCACCCTTACCATAAAGGCGGCGGACGGCTCGGGCTGCAAGGCTGTCATAACCTTCAGCGTATCCGACACGGCTGCTCCCGCAAAGACGGAGGAGACCGCAGAGGAAAAGCCCGCCGAAGAGCCCAAGGCTGAGGAAAAGGCTGAGGAGCAGCCCGCACAGGTATCTGCCAAGGCACTCCCCAACTTCGATACCACTCTTTCCGCACTCGACCTCACCGCACAGATGACTGTCGGCTGGAACCTGGGCAACTCCCTCGATGCGACAGGCAGCGCAAACCTTATGACAGAGACCTCATGGGGCAACCCCAAGACCACACAGAAGATGATACTCGACATAAAGGCAGCAGGCTTCAACACCGTGCGCATACCCGTATCGTGGTCAAAGCACGTTGATGCCAACGGCGTGATAGATGTCAAGTGGCTCGACCGTGTACAGGAGGTCGTAAACTACGCATACCACAATCAGATGTTCGTCATACTCGACACTCATCACGATGAGGAGCTCTTCCCCATAATGAAGATGACCACCGATGAGGCAGCATATGAGAACAGCTTCAAGGTAATGAAGAACATCTGGAAGCAGATATCCGAAAGATTCCTCGGCTATGGCCACAGGCTCATATTCGAGACCCTCAACGAACCCCGCACCAAGGGCTCTGCCAAGGAATGGCAGGGCGGCACCACAGAGGAGCGCAGAGTAGTTGCAGAGCTCAATCAGGCTCTCGTAGACACCATCAGATCCACAGGCGGCAACAATGCATACCGCTTCATCATGTGCCCCGCTCACAACGCTACCTCCGACACAAACGTGCTGCGCAACTTCACATTCCCCGATGACCCGAGAGTCATCATATCCGTACACGCATACAATCCCTGGTCTTTCGCAGGCGACGGCAACGGTCCCTCCACATTCACGGATTCCGACCGCAACAGCCTCCTCGGTATGTTCACCGCCCTCGACGACATCTTCATCAAGAACGGCAGAGCCGTTATCATCGGCGAGATGGGCGCTACCAACAAGGACAATCCCGAAGACCGCAACGCATGGGCTGACTTCTTCATCCGCAATGCCAAGGAGCACCACATCCCCTGCGTAATCTGGGACAACAACTGCGCAAATACCGGCGCTGAGAACTTCGGCCTGTACGACAGGACGAAAGAGGAGTTCTACTTCCCCGAATACATTGATGTGATCACAGAAGCAGGCAAGAACGCATAAAGCGATCAGTGATCAGACACTTTCCCCGTATCATCCGCAATGGATGATACGGGGAGCTTTTTAATGCAGAATGAAGAATGCATAATGCAGAATTAGTAATGAGTGATTAGTAATGAGTATATACTCGACCTGTCATTTCAGCTCACCTATGTCATGACCCAATATGTCTTGTCAGCGACTCCACACTTTCCCGCCTCTATATCCTAAAGGTCAAAAATATCCCCGTATATCGGCTGACATACTGTCTTCCGACATACGGGGGATATGATCACTTTGCGTATTCTATCGCGCGGCTTTCTCTGATGAGATGTACCTTTATCTGTCCGGGGTACTGCATCTCGTTCTCGATGCGCTTTGCGATCTCCCTTGCAACGAGTACCATCTTTTCGTCGTTCACCTGCTCGGGGATGACCATGATGCGTACCTCGCGTCCTGCCTGTATAGCATAGGACTTCTCTACGCCCTCATAGGAGGAGCATATCTCCTCGAGCTTCTCAAGACGCTTGATATAGTTCTCGTAGTTCTCGTTCCTTGCACCGGGGCGTGCAGCGGATATTGCATCGGCTGCCTGTACGAGCGCTGCTATCACCGTGCGGCATTCCACATCGCCGTGATGCGCCTCTATCGCATGGATTATCTCGGGGGATTCCTTGTACTTGCGGCATACATCCACGCCTATCTGTACATGAGAGCCCTCTATCTCGTAGGAGAGAGCCTTGCCCACATCGTGGAGAAGACCTGCACGGCGTGCTATGGATGCATCTACGCCAAGCTCGGATGCCATGATGCCGCAGAGGTGAGCCACCTCGATGGAGTGGGTAAGTACGTTCTGACGGTAGGATGTCCTGTAATGGAGCCTTCCTATGAGACGGACAAGCTCGTGGTTCATGCCGTGTACATTGGTCTCGAGTATCGCGCGCTCGCCCTCCTGCTTGATGCGGTGCTCGACCTCGCGCTTTGCCTTGTCCACCATTTCCTCGATCCTTGCGGGATGTATGCGCCCGTCGGCAATGAGCTTCTCAAGCGCTATCCTTGCCACCTCGCGGCGGGCAGGGTCGAAACATGAAAGGGTGATGGCCTCGGGCGTATCGTCTATGATGAGCTCTACGCCGGTAAGTGTCTCAAGTGTGCGGATATTTCTGCCCTCGCGGCCGATTATGCGTCCCTTCATCTCATCGGAGGGGAGGGGTACTACGGAGACCGCAGTCTCTGCCACCTGATCGGCAGCGCACTTTGATACTGCAAGAGCGATAAGGCCTCTTGCCTTCTCCTCGCAGGAGTCCTTGATCTGCTGCTCATACTGCTGTATGCGCACAGCCTTCTCATGGACGAGCTCGGCATCGAGCATACTGATGAGCTGCTCCTTGGCCTGGTCTGTGGTGAGCTGGGATATCTTCTCGAGCACATCGAGCTCGGACTTCTTGATCTTCTCAGCTTCCTCGAGCTTCTCGTCGGCAGCCTTCAGCTTCTTCTGGAGCTGCTCTTCCTTCTTCTCGAACTGGTCATTCTTCTTGTCAAGATTTTCTTCCTTCTGCTGAACGCGCCTCTCCTGACGTGAAAGCTCGTTCCTTCTGTCCTTGATCTCTTTTTCAAGTTCCGTGCGGTCCTTGTGGATCTCATCCTTGGCTTCAACCAGAGCTATCTTCTTCTTGCTCTCGGCTTCTTCCTTAGCCGTCTCGATGATCCTCTCGGCTTCCTTTTCCGCAGACCCTATGGCGCTCTCAGCCTGTGTCATGCGGTACTTGATGCCTGCCTTGAAACATACGAAACCGGCTATCAAGCCAGCGACGATCGCACCTATAAGGATACCGATCACCAAATCCATTGACAATACCTCCTTGTATTGATTATCGCCGGAGGTACAGCACAACAACATATTAAGTTTTAACAGATGCGCAGGTGCATGCTCGTGCATACAACAAACGAAAGCCCTTAAAAAGGGCACAATACAGCCTCCGCCCCCGCAAAAGGGCGGCATCTCCCATATCATCAAACGCCGCGGACGCACCGCAGACGGTAAAACTCAACAGATGTATGTATTGTACAAACTGCCTGCTAAGGCAGATAAAGCGATGATGTGAGACCGATACGGTCATATATCTACATTCCATGGTGCTATCACCCAGGGGATGCATCTATCACACTCCTATTATAATATCATTTTCTCCGCTTGTCAAGATGATAATTGCAATTCACAGAATTTTCACACAAAATTTTCAAACTTGGTATCTTGTATCCGGTGACATTCACATTATTTTGGCATATCCTATTGAAATTTCATTTGGTCTGTGTTATAATGGGAGATACAGTTCTACAAAATCTCACGCAAAGGAGCAGATAATATGTACGAAAACATCATGGACAGCATCGGCTTTGTCACTGCCGCTGACAAGGAAGTCGGCGAAGCAATGGCACTCGAGCTTGCAAGACAGAAGCGCAACCTTGAGCTCATCGCCAGCGAGAACATCGTATCTCCCGCAGTTATGGCAGCTATGGGCAGCGTTCTCACCAACAAGTACGCAGAGGGTTATCCCGGCAAGCGCTACTACGGCGGCTGCGAGGATGTGGATATAGTTGAGACCATCGCGATAGAGAGAGCAAAGAAGCTGTTCGGTGCAGCATATGCCAATGTACAGCCCCACTCCGGCGCACAGGCAAATACTGCTGTATACTTCGCACTTCTCCAGCCCGGCGATACAGTTATGGGCATGAGCCTTGACAACGGCGGCCATCTCACACACGGCTCCAAGGTAAATATCTCCGGCAAGTACTTCAACTTCGTTCCTTACGGCGTTGACGACAACGGCTTCATCGACTACGACGCACTCGAGAAGCAGGCTAAGGAAGTCCGTCCCAAGCTCATCGTAGCAGGTGCATCCGCATATCCCAGAGCAATTGACTTCAAGCGTCTCTCCGAGATAGCAAAGTCCGTTGAGGCTTATCTCATGGTGGATATGGCTCATATCGCAGGTCTTGTTGCTGCAGGCGTGCATATGTCCCCCGTTCCCTATGCAGACATCACCACTACCACCACTCACAAGACTCTCAGAGGCCCCAGAGGCGGTCTTATCCTCACCAATGACGAGGCCCTCGCAAAGAAGATAAACTCCGCTATATTCCCCGGCACACAGGGCGGCCCTCTCATGCACGTTATCGCAGGCAAGGCTGTATGCTTCGGTGAAGCACTCAAGCCCGAGTTTGCACAGTACGGCAAGAACATCGTTGCCAATGCCAAGGCACTGGCTGACGGTCTCCTCTCAAAGGGCTTTGACCTTGTATCGGGCGGCACCGACAACCACCTCATGCTCGTTGACCTCCGTCCCTTCCACATCACAGGCAAGGAGTTCGAGCATCGTCTTGACGAGGTATATATCACCGTCAACAAGAACGCTATCCCCAACGATCCCGAAAAGCCCTTCGTTACGAGCGGCGTAAGAGTTGGTACTCCCGCAGTCACCACAAGAGGTCTTGACACCTCCGATATGGCTCAGATCGCTGAGTTCATGTGCCTTGCTGCCAAGGATTTCGAGGCTAACAAGGAGACTATCAGAGAGGGCGTTACAGCTATCTGCAAGAAGCATCCCCTCTACGAATAATGCACCTACGGGGGCGTGCCTGAAGGCACGTCCTCTTTTTGTATGCCGCGCCGACACTGTCTGCCACTGACAACTGTCCGGCGGCGGCATTTTTTGTTGTGCAATATTTACAAAGCGGGCAGTCTCTTTTTCTCCTATATGTACATTTTGGCGTTTGAGTATTGCAAATTATGTTAATATAATGTATAATGTTCATGTTGACTGTAAAACCATAACTTCATTGCTTTTTATGTCCCGCAGGGGACATGAGATCACAGGATGTTTTGAGAGCGGATACCGTATATGCGGTTCTCCTTTTGCACGATACAATCTGCTTAAAACAAGTTCCCATGAAGCAGATAAACCCAAAATATAAAGGAGTGTCGGGAAAATGAAAGATTATAAAGCGGCGGACATAAGGAACATTGCCATTGCAGGTCACAGCGGATCCGGTAAGACCACGCTCGCAGAAGCGCTGATATTCAAGGCTGGCGCATCTGACAGGCTCGGTAAGACTGCTGACGGCAACACGGTATGCGACTATGATCCTGAGGAGATAAAGCGCAAGGCATCGCTGAGCACTGCTCTTGCCTGCGTAGAATACAACGGGCTCAAGCTCAACCTCCTTGACGCTCCCGGACTTTTCGATTTCGAGGCTGATATGCGTGAGGCTGTATACGCATCGGACACCGTACTTATCACAGTATCGGGCAAATCCGGCGTTAAGGTCGGCACCAAGAAGGCATACAAGGCTGCAGAGCAGATGGGCAAGGCCAAGCTGTTCGTAGTCACCAAGGTCGATGACCCCGATGCCAACTTCTATAACGTGCTCACAGAGCTCAAGACCGAGTTCGGCCCTACCGTGTGCCCCGTTATAGTTCCCGTTATCAACAACAGACAGGTAGTATCCTATCTCAACCTCATTGAGATGAAGTGCTACAAGTATGATGAGAAGGGCAATGTCACCGAGACAGAGATGCCCACATCCGATATATCCGACAAGCTCGAATACCGTATCGACGGTCTGGTAGCTGCATTCTCCGAGGCTGTTGCAGAGACAGACGAGGAGCTCATGGAGAAGTTCTTTGAGGGCGAGCAGTTCACTCAGAAGGAGCTTGTAAAGGGTCTGCACGACGGCATGAACAACGGTATAATCACACCCGTTATCTGCTGCTCCGACATCACTATGGGCGGCATAGACATGCTCCTCAAGGAGATAGCTCTGCTTCTCCCCTCACCCGCAGACACCAAGCCTGTCACCGCATACAAGGGCGATGACATCATAGAGGTGCCCGTAGACGATACCGCTCCCACAGGTGCGTTCGTGTTCAAGACCGTTGCCGACCCCTTCGTTGGCAAGATGAGCTTCATCAAGGTAGTTTCCGGCACATTCCAGCCCAACTCCGAGTATAAGAACGCCACCACCGGCGAGACCGAGAAGATAGGCAAGATATACACACTCTGCGGCAAGAAGCAGATAGAGCTCACCAAGGCAAATGCCGGTGACATAGTAGTTGCTGTGAAGATCAACGCACAGACCAACGACACCCTCTGCGGCGGCGATGTATACTCCTTCGAGAAGATCACCTTCCCCAAGCCCTGCTACAAGGTAGCTGTAAAGGCTAAGGCACAGGGCGATGAAGCCAAGATCAGCACAGGCTTCGCACGCATCATGGAGGAAGACCCCTCTATCGAGTTCTATCAGGACACACAGACAGGCGAATTCGTTCTCGCAGGTCTCGGCGAGCAGCATCTTGAAGTGGCTGCTGCCAAGCTCAAGAGCAAGTTCGGCTCTGATATAACAGTTGCACCCAGAAAGATAGCTTACCGTGAGACCATCCGCAAGAAGGTCAAGGTACAGGGCAAGCACAAGAAGCAGTCCGGCGGTCACGGTCAGTACGGTGATGTATGGATAGAGTTCGAGCCCTGCGTATCCGATGAGCTGGTATTCGAGGAAAGAGTATTCGGCGGCGCAGTTCCCAAGAACTTCTTCCCCGCAGTTGAAAAGGGCCTCCAGGACTCCATGGCTAAGGGCATACTCGCAGGCTGCCCCGTTGTAGGCGTTAAGGCTATACTCGTTGACGGCTCCTATCATCCCGTTGACTCCTCCGAAATGGCGTTCAAGACCGCTGCAAACATTGCCTTCAAGGAGGGCATGAAGCAGGCCGATCCCACCATACTCGAGCCCATCGGCTCGCTGAAGGTGACTCTGCCCAACGACAACACGGGCGATGTCATGGGCGACCTCAACAAGAGACGCGGCCGTGTGCTCGGCATGAATCCCGCCGAGGAGAAGGGCATGACCATCATCGAGGCAGAAGTTCCCGAGAGAGAGATGGAGACCTTCACCACACAGCTCCGCCAGATAACAAGAGGCATGGGCACATTTGAGTATGACTTCGTAAGATACGAGCAGCTTCCCTCCAATCTGGTAAGTGAAGTTATCGTTTCGCTCAATGCCGACTGACAACATTTTTAAATGATCTATGCGCTGACCTCGGGCTCGCCCCGGGGTCAGCTTTGGATATGGAGGACATATGCAGGTTGCACTCTCACTCGGGCTGCTCGTGATAATACTGCTTATCATACTCGCACTTCTCGGGTCGCTCATAGGCGGCATCATACTGACGATACTCACTGTGCGCAGGGACAAGAAGCGCAAGGCACAGGGCATGACCCGTGACACGGCTCAGATACTCATGACGGTCGGGTGCGTACTTCTGCTCGCAGCGCCCGTATTCACGGGCGGGGCTATACTTGTGAAAAACACGGGACTTGCCATAAAGCGGGCGGGCTACAAAAACTTCACCGACAGGTGGAAGAATGAATATGTCCTCGGTGAGCCGCGCAAGGAAAGCATCGAGGAGATGCTGAGGATGGCAGAGGCGGGAGATGCGGACGGGCTGTACGCATCCTTTGCACAGGCAGATCAGGGCGGTGCGCTCAGAGACGATATAGACAGCTTCCTTGAGAAGTATCCAAAGGGGCTTGCCGCACAGGAGTTCGACATCAGCAGCGGTGCGAGCAGCGGCAACGGCGAGGAAGAGACCTTCTCCTGCAGTGCGGACATCATCATGGACGGGAGATACTACTACATATACTGCTCGGGGTGCTTTCGGAGCGCGAACGAGTCAAAAATAGGCATCACCGGCTTCAACATACTCTCACAGGAGACATTCGCATACTCAAGACCCCTTAACAGCGAGCTTTTCCCGTACAAGGACATATACTGCTTCATCGAGCCGCCGCAGCCGGTGGATGCGGTGGTGATACGTTCCAATGCATATATCAGGAATAATGTCAACGAGCCGATACCCTATGATGAGGCGCTGCGTGCGGTAAAGGAGCTGTCAAGCCCATCTGACTATGTGGAGAAGTTCGGTGAGCCCGATGTCAGGGATGAGAACTGGGTATGGTACTGGTCTGTGGAGCCTGACGGCGATATGCCGCGGTATATCGGGATATACCCGTCGGAGTCGGGCGTAATAGACAGGAGCAGGGTACACATAGACGGCAGGGACAGCAGCTACAGGAGCATATGGTTCGACACGGACGGCAATATAAAAGAGGAGTGATACCATGCCGTTTACTATAATACGCGACGACATAACCAAGGTAAAGGCGGATGCCATCGTCAACGCCGCCAACAGCTCGCTGCTCGGCGGCGGAGGTGTGGACGGTGCGATACACCGTGCGGCAGGCCCGGAGCTGCTGCACGAATGCAGGCTGCTCGGCGGCTGCAAGACAGGACAGGCAAAGGTGACAAAGGGCTATGATATGCCCTGCAGATACATCATACACACCGTAGGTCCTGTATGGCAGGGCGGCGGGCACGGCGAGCGCGAGCTGCTGTGCTCCTGCTACCGGCGCTCGCTGGAGCTTGCGGCGGAAAGGGGATGTGAGTCCGTGGCATTCCCGCTGATATCCTCCGGCATATACGGCTACCCCAAGCGGCAGGCGCTTGAGGCGGCTCGTGAGACCATCGTGGATTTCCTCGATGAGACGGGCACCGACATGGACGTGATACTTGTCATATTTGACCGTGACACGGTGGAGATCGGCGCACAGCTGATGGACGACATCCGCTCCTACATCGACGACAACTACGCCGACAGCCACTACGACAGCGTATCCTCTGCGGGCAGACTTTTCGGCAACATCTTCGGCGCATCGGCGCAGGCTG
>JAFPPJ010000446.1 GCA_017410745.1 Oscillospiraceae bacterium | reverse complement strand
CTATTGCTCTTGCGATTGCCACACGCTGCTTCTGACCGCCCGAAAGCATATCCGGGAATACATCCGCCTTGTCCGCAAGGCCGACTCTCCTTAGAAGAGCCATGCCCTCATCATATGCCTGCTGCCTGGGCATTGCGAGCAGCTTCATAGGAGCGGCGGTTATATTCTCTATCACAGTGAGATTATCGAAAAGGTTGAATGACTGGAACACCATCCCCATTTTCTGTCTTATCTTCTCCATGCGGCATTTCGGGTCTGTGATGACCACATCATCAAATATGACTTTGCCGGAGGTGGGCTTTTCAAGCTGATTGAGGCATCTGAGCAGTGTGGATTTTCCCGTGCCCGAAGGACCTATCACGGAAATGACATCGCCCTTGTTTATCTCTATGCTCACATCCTCAAGCGGCGTGACATTACGGTATTCCTTGCGAAGATGTTCTATCTTGATCATGCTCATATGCGTCCTCTTTTCCTTGTTTTAGGGTCAAGCTGCCTGAGAATGAGCTTTAGTATCAGTGCTATCACCCATGCAAGAATAAAGTATATCACTGCAGTCACGATAAGCGGGAAAAACGCTTCATATGTGCGGCTGCGGATGATATCCGACATCTTGGTCAGATCCTGTATCGCGATATATCCCACGATAGATGTATTCTTGAGAAGAGATATTATCTCACCGCGGTATACGGACAGCTGTCTCACAGCGGCCTGCGGGAATATAAAGCGGAAGAATGCCTGATTTTCGGAAAATCCCAGTGCAAGCGCAGCCTCACGCTGTCCGCCGTCTATGCTGTCTATACCGGAACGGAGTATCTCTGATACATATGCCGCAAAGTTCAGCGAGAAGCCTATCACAGCCACCCATATCGCATCAATGCCTGATCTGCCGAATACCACATAGTAAAGTATCATCAGCAATACTACCATAGGTGTGCCCTGGAGCAGCTTTACATAGAGATTTGCCATCTTGTTGGAAAGCACGCTGTCGAGCCGCCTGAACATACATATGAGAAATGCGATCAGTGAACCGAATATCACAGACAGAAACGTTATTATGCAGGTCGTCTTGATCCCTTCGAGTATCAGCTTGTATCTGTCCTCACGGATGAAGTTCTTATTAAAGCTGCTTGTGATCGCCTCTATCCATGAAGTCTTTGTTTCTTCTTTCGGCGCGATGTCGGAGGCTGTGCTGTTTACAAGGTCTTCCGCTCTCACAGCAAGCACGGAACCGCCGTCATAATGAGAGTCCGAGAAATTAACGCTTTCGCGGCGCTCCTCTGTTATCGCGATCGTAGCACAGGCGAAGTCGTTCTTTCCGCCGGATACTGCGGGAATGATCCCGTCAAAGTTCATGTCGATGATGTCGAGGCCGTAGCCGTATTCATTGCAGAAACGGTATGCAATATCTATCTCATAACCGACGATCTGATTATCCTTCATATATACAAACGGAGCATTTGCCGCCTCGGTAGCAAGGGACAGCTTCCCATTATCTGCCGAAAGCGCTTCAATATCGGGGATCACCTTTGCGCTCTCATCTGTGCCGAACCATGTCTGATCGATCTTTTGGAGAGTACCGTCGGATCTTATCTTTCTGATGTATTCGCTGAATTCATCACACAGTTTTTCTCCGTCATCATCTTTTGAAAAAGCAAACGCAAAGCTGTAAGAGTCCATGTAATCACTGAGATATCCGACAGAACCGTCCTCGGTCATCATGTATTTTACCATAGGCTCATCACCCGCAAACCCGTCTATCAGCCCTGCTTTGAGCGCAGAAAGAAGGTCTGTGTATGAATTGTAATAGCTTATCTCTGCTCCGGGGATATTCTCCTTTACCATTTCATCGAATACAGTACCAGTTTGTACGCCGATGACTTTGCCATTGTAATCACTGAATGACGGCCCAGCGGATACGGTTGCATTCTGAGCTGTTCCTGCAAGGTCTTCTGCCCTTACCGCAAGTACGGAACCTCCGTCATAGTCGGACACGGAGAAATTTACGCTCTCCCTGCGTTCCTCAGTCACGCTGATGCCGGAGCATCCGAAATTGCACTTACCGCTTGCGATCGACGGTATGACCGCATCGAAATTCATATCCACCAGATCAAGACCATATCCGTATTCCTTGCAGAAGCGGTATGCGATATCCACCTCATAGCCGACCACTGAATTGTCCTTCACATAGCAAAACGGCGCAAATGCGGATTCAAGTGCAAGATAAAGCTCTCCCCTGTCTGCGGGAAGCGCATGAGGATCGGGTATCATTTTCCTGCTGTCGTCCGGATCGAACCATATGCCTTCTATCTCTTCGAGAGTGCCGTTGGACTTAGCCTTATTGAGATATTCGCTGAATTCACCGCACAGTGCTTCGCCCTCGGGTGTTTTCGGGAAGGCGAAAGCAAAGCTGTAGTCATCCAGATAATCGTCAAGATAGCCGAGAGACTTGTCCTCAGCCATCATAGCCTTTGCCATCGGCTCGTCCGTGGCGAATGCATCTATTATCCCTGATTTGAGAGAGGCTATCATATCTGTATAGGAGTTGTAGTAGCTGATCTCAGAATTCGGGAGCTTCTCGCCTATCATCTCATCGAATACCGTACCGGTCTGTACGCCGATGACTTTGCCGTCATAATCCGAGATCTTCTTTTCATCCGAGGAGATCATGCTCTTGTCTTCACTTCTGAGCACAAGTACCACGCCGCCGCTGTATACAACATCGGAAAAGTCCATACTCTGCCTGCGCTCCTCGGTAACGGAAAAGCTGCCCGCGCAAATGTCATACTTGCCGGACGCCATGCCTGCCAGACAGGATGTGACATTGCCAAGCTCGTATTCTACCGAATATCCGTATTTACGGGCAAACATTGTCACAAGCTCCACCGCATAGCCCTGCTCCTGATTGCTTGAGGTATATACGAATGGGACATTATCCGTCAGCCCTGTTACGGTGATACTGCCGTTTTCACCGGTGAGCCCCGATATATCCACATACTT
>JAFPPJ010000445.1 GCA_017410745.1 Oscillospiraceae bacterium | reverse complement strand
GTATCACTATCGACAACAGGTATCCCCGTGTCCATGCTACCAGATACTATATCATAATGACCTTTCCAAACAGGTCCGTTCATAAAGTCCAGTTGCAATTTAAGTATCTTCATTCTCACTATCTCCTTATATTTCAACAGGGTATGATGTAACTATAAAGCCGTTTGTTCCACTTCCTACGAGTAGGAAGCGCTTTCCTCCGTAATCATAGATCATTTCCAAGCCTGTTTTACCATTTTGAAGTAACTTTGGCTTATAACTGATACGATTCTCGTACTGTATCATATGTTTGAGAAAGGCAGGAATGTTGTGTTATGAAATTGTCCCGGCAAACGCCTTGTCAGCACATAGCCGGTGTTATGCGTATTTTGCCCGTGATATGCGGTACAGGCAGCCTGTATCTGTCCGCAAGTGCGGGGCCGCAGGCAGCGGAGCCCGTGCCTGCCATCGCAAAGTCGGCGCATATCACGCTGTATCCGCACTTTTCAAGCTCGAAGTTGTGCGCCTTGGAAGCAAGCTCCTCCTGCGTATACTCCGATGCATTGAAGGAGAAGCCGTCGGGCTCGGTGAAGCAAAGCGACACAGTCCCGTCCGTCACCGTCATCCTTGTGCAGCCGCAGTGCGAACCGTTCTCCTGCGGCCTAACATAGTCCTCGTGCATATCGCATATCGCAGCGCTGAAATTGCCGATATAGGATGCCTGATGCTTGTCGGCATAGCTTTCGTATTCACCGTAGCCGTAATAATCCACGGCTGAGAAGCTCTTAGGCAGGAATAGTCTGAGGCCGAAGCGCGGGAGGAAATTCACCTTGTTCGACAGCTCGGCAGTACAGGAAACGTCGAGCACTCCGTCACCGTTTATGCGGTACTCCGCTTCTATCCTCGCAAAGGGCTGATGTATGCTCCAGCCGAAGGACTGCTTTGCCCGTATCACGGCACAGCCGCCCTCTGTGGTCATAACCGTCTCATACACCTTGACGATGCCGTCATTCAGATGCGCACGGTAGAACTCATCCTTCATCGTGTCGTTGTCGATCGGCGCACGGAAGAAATTGTACTCGACCGGTGCGGCAAGGATATTTTTTCCGTCTGCGCATATTGCATCAAACTGTGCTGTGCGCCTGTTGAAGGTGTATACGATATCCCCTGCCGTCACGGTATACTCAAAGGCCGTCTCTGCTGTGACAGGGACAGTTTCCGATGCGGGATATCCCTTCCTTTCGGCGGTATGCACCTTTATCTGGTCAAAGCACACCTCATCACCGTCTGCAAACGCAGAAAAGCCGTTCTTAGCCGTGAATACGAAGCGTATATATGCATCCGTGTCGTATACTGCGGCAGCCTCGGGTATCACAATCTCATATGCGCCCATAGGCGGCACTGTAAAGGAAAAACTGCCCTCTGCATACTTCCCGCCGTCGTAGGTGATCTCCCATCGGCAGTCGAGATATTCTCCCGCATCTGTGAAGCGCAGCAGACTGTTTATGACAAATCTGTCGGAAGCATCTCCCTTAATGACTCGCACGGGACGGTATACCTGCTTTAGCTCGAGCAGGCCTGTATGCGGTGTCCTGTCTGGATAGCACAGTGCATCCATGCAGAAATTGCCGTCATTGTGGCGCTCCTTGCTGTCACCGCCGTAGCCGTATTTCACTCTGCCGTCGGGAGTATGTCCGAGTATCACCGCATGATCGGCCCATTCCCATACAAGTCCGCCCATCAGCCTGTCGCTCTCCATGAATAGATCATGATATTCCTCGAGATCGCCCGGGCCGTTGCCCATTGCATGGCAGTATTCGCACAGCACGAAGGGACGGCTCTCATCCGTTCTCTCCAGGAATTTGCGGATATTCTCGGGCGATGTGTACATCTCCGACACCATGTCGAGCACATCATCCGATGTATCATCGAGCTTGTGCGTGCTTTCGTAATGCACGGGGCGTGTGCTGTCGAGCGACTTTATCAGCTTTGCGCCCTCACGCAGGTTCTCTCCGTAGCCGCTCTCATTGCCAAGTGACCACATGAGTACGCACGGACGGTTCACGTCACGCATCACAAGCAGTCTCTCACGGTCAAGTATGGCATCTTTGAACTGCCTGTCACCCGCTATCAGGGCAATGCCATTATATCCGTTCTCATATGTCCATTTCAGGTCGTTGTATACCTCGGTGCATCCATGCGATTCAAGGTCGGCTTCATCTATGACATACAGCCCAAGCTCGTCGCACATGGCATAGAACTCGGGTGCATTGGGATAGTGGGATGTGCGCACTGCATTGATATTATGCAGCTTCATCATAGTAAGGTCTTTTCTCATCCTGTCCCTGTCCGCATAGTATCCCGTGTCGGGATAGCTGTCGTGGCGGTTCACGCCGAACAGCTTGATATGCCTGCCGTTGAGTTTGAATATGCCATCGGTGATCTCCACTCTGCGAAATCCCACTCTTTCGCCTATGACCTCACTGTCCGTCTCTATCTCAAGGCGGTACAGATACGGGCTTTCGGCTGACCACAGCTTTACACCTGCAACCGTCTGCTCAAAGGGGCTGCCCTCGGACACATCGCCTTCGCATACAAGGGTATCGCCGTCATACAGCCTGAGCCTTGCAGGCACGCCCTGCACAGTGACTTTGATATGCCCGTTCTCAGCACCATCGGGCTCAGCTGTGATACGGTAGTTTTCAAGCCGCCTTTCGGGGCGGGAAAGCACATACACATCACGGAATATGCCGGACAGCCTGAACTTGTCCTGATCCTCGAGATATGTGCCGTCGCACCATTTGAGCACTGCGGCTGTGATGCGGTTCACTCCCTCACACAGCATATCGGTGATGTCAAATTCGGAGGTGTGATGCGATACCTGTGAATATCCCGCAGATCTGCCGTTGATATACAGATACACACAGCTGTCCACGCCCTCAAAGCACAATATCCTCCTCAGCCCGTCGGGCGAGTATGCATAGTCTCTGCCGTACACTCCCACCGGTATATCATCGGGCACATAGGGCGGGTCAAAGGGTATGGGATAGCACACGTTCGTGTACTGCGGCCTGTCATATCCATGCAGCTGCCAGTTTGAAGGCACGGGCAGCCTGCGGGAGTTCTGCTGCACGGTAAAGTCATCGGGCATATCTATGATGCTGTCATAGTAGTCGAAGTCCCATTCACCGTTGAGCAGTTCAAAACGCTCGGAGCTGTCCCTGACACCAAAGGCATTCTGTCCCTTTGCAAAGGGAATAAAATAGCAATGGTCGGGCAGAGTCCCAATATGGAGCTTCTGCGGGTCTTCGTGGAATATCATCTCGCTCTTAGGCGAGCCTTTTTCTGTAATATCGGATATCCTCATATCTTCTCCTGTTCCGCCCGTAACGCTGTCACAGGCTTCTGTCCGTTATGTACCGAGCAGGCTCTGTACCTGTTCGGCGCGTATGCGCAGGCTTTCTATAAATGATGCATGATGCGCGGATATATATCCCATATCCTCCGCCTTAGCCGCATTCTCAAGCTGCAGCGCCTGTTCGGATATATCGTTTATGCCGAGCGTGCGTGCGTTGCTCTTCATCGAATGTACACATATCCTGTAGCTTTTGGTATCACTCTGCGAATATGCCCGTTCAAGCTGATCGGCTGTATCCTTCCACGCCCCGGCAAAGTCACCGAGCATCTGCACATAGAAGTCGGGGTCGCCCGCGCAGTATCCTACACCCTCGGACACCGCTATACCCAGGTTCTCAAGCTCTGACATGAGCTTAGTGTGATCGGAGCGGCTTTCCTCTGCGGGCATGAACTCCATCACTTCTTCATCGTCTGCGGGGAATTCGATCACATCATCATCTGCGGCAAACTCTGCCGTGTCTTCATCAGCCGCAAACTCCATCACTTCATCATCGGCGGGAGCCTCAGACTGCATATCCCCTTCCGGTTCATGCAGGAACTTGATGAGCTTGCCTTCAAGTGCTTCCACCTCGATAGGCTTTGACAGATAATCGTCAAAGCCCGCTTCGATGTACTGCTCCTTCGCTCCTGCTACTGCATTTGCGGTGAGTGCGACTATCGGCGTATCCGTCCGTATCTCTGCCCTTATATGTGCAAGCGTCTCGATGCCGTCCATGCCGGGCATCATATGATCGAGCAGCACAAGGTCATATCTGTTCGCACGCATGAGCGCGAGCGTCTCTTCACCTGATGCCGCAAGCTCGGCATTTATGCCGAATATCTTGAGCAGATTGCCGGCTACCCTGCGGTTCATCTCATTATCATCGGTGACAAGCACCCTCGCAGCGTTCCAGTGCGGATTATCGGCACGATGCCGTTCCCGCTTCTCTGTCGGAGATAGGCTGCCCATAGGAGTGTCGTCTGCGATATCCTGCATTATGTTGAAGGAGAACACCGAACCCTCTCCGTACCTGCTCGATACATCGAGCCTGCTGTCCATCATGGTCAGCAGCTTTGTCACGATGGACATGCCAAGGCCCGTGCCCTCGATATTGTGGTTCTTTTCCTCATCAAGACGGGAGAAGGATTCAAACAGCCTGTCCATATCCTCTTCCCTGATGCCTATGCCCGTATCCTTTACCTCTACGAATATGCGGGCGCGGCCGTCCTGCTTATCCGCCAGGCTTACGGTAAGGGTAACTGTGCCCTTTTCGGTATATTTCACGGCATTTGTCAGCAGGTTCATTATCACCTGCGACACCCTCACATCATCACCGATGAGCGCACACGGGAGCTGTTCGTCAGCATTTACCGCAAGCTCGAGTCCCTTTGCCCTTGCCCTTTCGGATATGCTGTTGACGAGATTGTTTATCATCGAGGCGGTATTATATCGGACAGGAACTATCCGCATCTTGCCGTCCTCTATCTTTGAGAAGTCAAGTATACTGTTTATCAGTGTGAGCAGCGTGCGTCCCGCAGTCTGTATATTCTCGGAGTATTCGAGTATATCCCTGTCCACCGCCTCACGCAGTATCATCTCGTTCATACCGAGCACTGCATTTATAGGCGTGCGTATCTCGTGGGACATCTGCGCAAGGAAGCGGCTCTTTGCCTTTCCTGCGGCAATAGCCGTCTTTGCCGCCTCCTCCATCTGCACATTGACCTCATCCTGCCAGTGTATAAGGTCGGAGAGGAGCCTGTACACCATGACCGTACATATGAGTATGGCTGCCGAGCATATAAGTGCAAATACTATAAGGCTGCCGTATATCTTGCTCACGCTCGTGACCTCGTATACCCTGAAGCCCGAAAGCTCGTTCCGCTTTGCCACGAGCAGCTTGTATGCCCCGTCATAGTCGCGGATGAGCTCCACCGTATGACCGTCTGCATCGGCTGTGCCGTATACCATTTCCGATACATTCGTCTTGCTCGCATCCGACATCTGATAGCTGCCGTAGGGATGATTGATTATATCGCCCTGTGCATCTGCGAGGAATGCATATCCGCTGTCGGAATAGCTGTCGCCGAGTATATTCACCAGCTTGTCCATATAGAAATCTATGCCGAATATACCGAGAAATCTTCCCGTCTTCGCATCGAGCACCTGTTCGGATATAGTAACGCAGTAATATCCTGTCTGCTCATCATAGTAGGGTGCGGATATGCTCCACTTGTCCTTTGCGGCAAGGGTGTCGATATACCACTGCCTTTCCTCGACGTGCCAGTCCTTGTCGGGTATCCAGCCCGTATTCATGAACACGCTCGGCGTAAGGTCGGGATTTGTGACATAGAGCGCGGATATTTCGGGGTATTGCTTCTTCATGCTGTCAAGATAGCTTATCGTGCCCTCGTAGTCTTCGAGCATCTCGGGCTCCGTGGCTACGATACTCACAAACATATCAAGTATGCTTTTCTGCTTGTTGAGCCATTCCGACAGCTTATACTCATAGCTGTTGACCTCGCTCTGCATCTCAAGTCCGCCCATCTTTGCGGACAGACTTATCATCGCAAACAGGCTCAGCCCCATAACAAACAGCATCAGACACAGGATCAGCGTTCTGAACCTCTTGTTCATGCGAAGCTCCGAGCGTTTCTCCTTCTTCCCTGCGGCCTTCTCGTCCTTGTCCTCGTTCCTGACTATCATAGAGTAGGACATGAGCTGACCGAGCATCTCCGACAGTCTTTCGCCCGCACTGTGTATCTCGCTTAGCCTTTCCTGTATATCCGACCTGTCGGTTATATCAAAGCCTGCGGAATTGTCGTTTATCTTCTTGAGCGGGTATTTCAGGTCTGCACTTATCCCCTGAAGGAATTCCGTCTTTGAGGAGAGTATTGTCTCTGCGTGCTTTCTTGCCCTCACTGAATGCGCATACAGCACCGCTATGATGATAAGCAGTATAAGGTTGAGCGATGATGTGATGAGCACCTGTATATATGAATTGCGGTACAGATCCCATTCATTTTCCCTGACGATAAGATACCAGCCCGAATTTGACGTAGATGCGAACAGGCTGTCATAGAAGAGTCCCGAGCGCACCCTGTGGCTCACAACGTCATTGTTGGCCTTGACGAGTGAGAATACCGCAGAATACTGCGGCAGCACATCGACAAGTCTCTCGCCTATGACGCTCTCATCCGTACTTCCCGCAATGATGCCCTCGCCCGTGACTATGACCGCGTCCCTTGAGCCGTTCTCGTTCATGCGGGCGATATGCGCCTGTATATTTGCCATCGTATAGTCAAGACCTATTACGGTATCGCCGTCTTCAAGCATGACAGACACGGTATAGCATATATTGCCCGTGATGACATCCATATAGGGCGGGCTGAGATAGGTATTGCCGTTCTGCCGCACCGCTCCCTCATACCAGCTTCGCTTCGTGGCAACAAAGTCCGCATCGCGGTGCTCGAAATTTGGTATGATATCCCAGCCGGTGCCTGCGATGTACATATTATAGAAGCCGGGGTCCTTTGACAGCTCCTCATTCTTGGTATAGATGAATTTCTCGAGGGCTTCCCTGTCGCTAAGGAAACTCTCGGCTATCATAGCCTGCTGCAGGGTAGCATATCGTGCTTCATTGAGCGTGCTTTCAAGCTCGCCGCCTATGATCTCAAGCTGGTACTTTCCCGTCTCGGTGGCCTGATTCGATGTCCTGCGGAACACGAGCAGCGCATCTGCTACAGTGACTGTTATCAGCAGTATAGCCGCTATGATTATCACATGGTTCTTTCTGTCTTTCATAGTGTCACCCGCATCAGTCAGGGCTTACTATCTCAAGCTCATAGCTTATCCCGATATCAGATATCTCCGCCCACTTGCCGCAGATACGCTGTGCGACCTGCTCTGCAAATTCTGCCTTGACCTCCGGGAGCAGCACGAAGTATCTGTTCTTCTTGTACTGCATCATGATATCGCTTTTCCTCAGCGAGTATTTGATATGCTCGCCGAAGCTCTCGCACACCTCTGTACTGCTGTCCTTGTCTATGGTAAAAAGCAGCTTGCATGCGGTATTCTTATATCTTTTCATATAGCGCAGCACAAATCTGTATACATATATGAACGCATCCCTGTCGAGCTTCAGTGCGCAGTTGGGGATATTGCGCTCGTCGAGTATCATTGATATGGTGCTGATATCTGTCATGGCACTGTCGGTATTCTCGCTGCGGTCACTGTACACCTCACTGCCGTGCTTGCCGCTCTGCTTCACGCTGTACAGTGCCTTGTCCGCCATTCTGAACAGCTCTGCATAATCCGTGCCGTATTCGGGCACACGCACCGCTCCCGCCGATATGCCGAGAGGTATCTGCACATCCTCACCCATGAGCTCCTTCGCCCTGGCCATGAATCCATCGTTTATATTCCCGGCGAATGCTGTGAACTCATCATCGCTCATATCCGCACAGAAGGCTATGAATTCATCTCCGCCTATCCTGCCGAAAACGGTCTTTTCCGGGAGGCTGCTCCTCATCAGCTGTGCAAAGGATGTGAGCACCCTGTCGCCCATATCATGACCGTATATGTCATTGACAAGCTTGAAGCAGTCAAGGTCGAGCATTATCAGCAGGCCGTTTTGCGATGTACACAGCGGTGCTATCCTTTCGTTTGCGGACACTTTATTGAGAAAGCCCGTCAGCTTGTCCGTGGCAGCTTCCTCCGAGAACTTCGTTATCTTCTCCTGCTTGGCTATGACATTCTCAATGCGTTTGAGGAGCACCTCGGGGTAAAAGGGCTTTCGTATATAATCCGACACGCCCATCTCAAAGCCCCTGCTCTCGGTCTCGCTCTCCTCATCCGCTGTGAGGAACACCACGGGTATCTCGGGGATACCCAGCTCCTTCTCTGTCTCACGCAGCTTTGTGAGCGTCTCAAAGCCGTCCATCTGCGGCATGACTATATCAAGGAGTATAAGGTCGGGGCGGTTCTCCCTGATGAATTTGATAAGTGCCGCACCCGATCTCATGGCGCTTACCCTTATATGATTCTTGCTGAGTATCTGTCCTGCGACATTCAGATTTGCCGTATTGTCATCGACAACTGCTACCCATTTCATAGTTTCATCCTTCCTGTCGGCAGACTGAGCCTGCACGACAGCCATTTCGTTGATTTTTTCATCATATCGGTCTTATCTGCGGCCCGGATGCTTTATACTGCTCCCGTTATTTCTGCGGTCACTGTCTCGTCTGTTATATCATCCTGCGGGGACATGCCGAAATACGGCGTGCCGTCCTTTCTGAAATGCACACGGCGTATGCCGTCACAGCGCAGTGTTTCTGTTATGTCCGTCTCTGCATGATATGCTATCATAAGCTCGCCGTCTTCATTGGTGAAGAAGGAATTATGCCCGGGGCCGAACTCACCGTCCACAGAATAGAATGTAAGTACGGGAGTCATGCTCTTGGTCCATGAACGCAGATCCGTGAGATCGCTGCACGTATCGGCGGTGAGCAGTCCGAGCGCATATGTATAGCTGTTTGCAGAACCTCCGGAATAGGTGAGGTATACCCTGCCGTCCCTTATGAATGAATTGGGGCCTTCGTTATTTATCGTGCCCGCCACGTTCTCCCAGCCGTACAGCGGCCTTGTGAGCAGCACGGGATCGCTCGCAAGCTTCCACGGTGTATCCTCATTGACAGATGCGATATACAGCATTGAGCCCGAATCCATCTCCGTCGCTATGTTCTCGCGGTATGACCATACCACATATGACCCGCTCTGTGCCTTGATATATGTCATATCAAGCGTGATGGCACTCTCTGCAAGGGGCGTGCCGTCCTTCCTTACCATGCGGACAGGGTCTTCCCATGCGTCACGGTCGATGATGCTGCCGCCTTTTCTCAGCTTCATGATATGGCACTGAGGCCCCCATATATGTCCGCTCACCGCGAACAGTATATACAGTTCTCCGCCTATCACATGGAACTCGGGAGCCCAGAATGTCTGCTCAAAGCCCCTTTTTTCATCAAAGGGCAGTATAAGATGCTCTTTTGCCTCATCTGAGAACAGGTCTTCCACCCTGTCCCCTTCCCTGACATATATGCCTATATCGTTTAGATTGTCATTGGTGGAGATATAGTACCATTTGCCTTCCCACGGGAATATAACGGGGTCGCCATACCCCTTTGCAAGCGGGAACGAGAAACGCTGCTGCCTTATCGTGCCCTTTACTGTGCGGCTGTCGGAACTGCCGCTCTCCCATATTATCTTCTTTCTCCTGACAGAGCCGTCGCTGTATTCGAGCACAGCTTCGGTCTCATCAAGCTCATCCATATTTGCGGATGTGCGGGACAGTCGTGCGCCCATATACTTTACAGGCCGCCAGTAGTCGAGCGCCGCCTGTACAACAGTCATATCCGCCTCGATGGTATCAGATATGTCTGCAGGCAGCACGGATGCATCCGCAAAGCCCCTGCTCTCGAAATGTATCAGGTCGGAGGTAGTCCAGAGAAGCACTTTTCCGTCATTATCATAGTTCCTGCCGTCCTCGGTGACACGCCTGCCTGTTATGCATATCCCGTCATTTGTGCAGAATATCTTAGGGTCGGACACGCCGAGAGGGATGATGGTATTGTTGTCAGATACGAGCCCCTCCGCAAAGAGTATGCCGTAGTTCTTGTTGAAGGGTTCATTTGTTTCGCCTGTGCAGCATGAGATATGTATGCTGTGCGCGAGCCCTGCGGGATAGTTCTCATCATTAACGGGTCTTGTATATACTCTTATGACAGCTTTATCCATTGATGTCCCTCCATGGTCTATTCCTCATAGAATGTTGCTTCTCCGTCCTCATCCATCGAGAAGGATACGAAATCGGTGATGTAGTAGTCACCGTATATATCCTCGATGCCGAAGCCGTAGATATAGTCTCCGGGCGTAAGGAAGCTGTATGTCACATCATCGCCGTCTTCCCATGTGTAGTCATCACCGTATATCTCGGTATCCTCTTTATCGGCATGGGTCACCTTGTAGACGGGGCATATCACATCCCCGGGCTTCAGCTTCACAAGGTCACGTCCCGCCATACCGTTTTCGTCTATGCCGCTCCATATGCCTTCGACGTGGTTATGCACGCCCTCACAGGTGATACGCAGATTGGTGCGTTCACCGTTTACCATAACAGGGGATGTGAACACCTGAATATCATCATCGTTGCTTACGATATATATCGGCAGCAGCTGATCATCGGGGAGCGAGAACCAATAGCCGTCAAAGCTGTCGGCAAATTCGCCCGTGTCCCAGTCCTCATACACATCGCATATCTCGCCCAGATCGACCATGCCGTCATCGGTATCCCTTGCGATATATGCCTCTACTCCGACTGTATTTTCAAGAGCTTCCTTTGTGAGCGTGAAGGAATAGAAATTGTCCTCAACATACGGCTCCTGCTCAAAGGTGATGAGCGTGCTCATGCCCTCATCACTTTCGTCTGCATAGTCAAAGAAGCCTTCCTCTATGCCGTGCATGCTGCTGTACCAGCCATTCTCTCCGAATATCTCTGATATATCATAGTTGGTCTTGTACCTGCCTGCCGCAGCCATATCCACCACTGCCAGATAATAGGGGCTCAGCGTGATGTCAGAATATATCTCCAGCTCCTCGGAGCTTCCCACTTTAAGCGGGTAGTACAGCGACAGACCAGATGCATTCTTGTGTCCTTTGCCGTTTATCTTATAGCTTATCACATTGTCCATAGCGGAAAGGAGCGCTCTGCTGTCCGCATAGCGGGAGTTCTCTTTCACGATCCCTCCTAGATCGACCATATTCGAGTAGCCCTCCCAGAAGTTGTTGCCGCCGAAATCGTCAGCATTCTTGATGCCTCGTATTATGTCCCTGCGGTTGTTCGGGAAAGCACCATAGAGTTCTCTTGCGTACTCGTTGAATTCGATCACGAAGTCGTCATACCGGCTCAGATCGACCACTGTGAATGTGCAGTCATACGCCTGGTCATCTGCCTTGCAGTGCTCATAGTAGCTGTCTGCCACCACCCTGCCAAGCTCTGCGCCGTCGGACGAGGGATTCTGTGCAAGAAAGTCCGCGATGCTGATATAGTCCCAGCCGCAGCACGGCTCGGATTCCTGCGAGCCGTAGAAGTATCTTGCGTATGTGGCCATGATATTTGCGACCTCTGCTGTACTCATAAGACAGCAATCAAAGCCGATGAACTCGAACTGATCCGTCATATCCCCGTAGACTGCCGCGAATGCTTCGTCCATCTCCGCAAGAGAAAGGGAATCATCGTCATTGAGCTCATCAAAGCACGCACCGTTGATGCAGCCGCTGCCGTGATCCCATATTGTGACGCCCATCTTCTCCGCAGGGTATGTTTCCACGCCCCATTCAAGGAAATCCGAGAGCGTATCCGCTTCGCCCATACTCGTTAAGGGTGCACTGTCCACAAGACATATCTCTCCGTCCTCGATCACAAAGCGCTGGCACTTATCCGAGGATATTTCGTCCAATGCCCATTCCTCTGTGCCGCCCGTCTGTATCACGAAGCGCACATTATCGCCGCACTCAGCTTCACAAAGTTCGAGCAGATCATCGGATGCGCTTGAGAAGCGCCCTTCAAGGTCGGTGCCGCACAGATATATGAATACCGTCCATGTGTCGTTTTCGCCCATAGGCTCATTCTTTGATGCAGGACGGTTTATCGTCATGGCACTGCCGTCGTCCATGACGTGCATCCACATATGCGATGCATCATGCACTTCATTGTCATGCGATGAATATGTCTGTTTCTCTTCCTGTTCATCCTGTATATCGGGCTCGTCATATACATCGTCGTCACCGTCATATATATCGGAGCATCCTGTCTGCATCATGCAGAGCATCAGCGCGGCAAGTGCCGCAGTAATCTTCTTGTTCATGTCAGTCTTCCCGCAGGATATCATCATCCTGTGATCCTTTCATCTATGGGCACTACATCGTGATACAGCACCCGAACATTTTTATCAATAAGCTTATCCATGTGGAAATGTCCGCCGAACCACATCCTGAAATCCATCTCCCTGTACAGCCGTTCAAGGTATCCCGTGAGCTCCTCATCATGCTCATCGGGTATGATACCCAGCATAGGTATGACCGACTGCGGCAGTGTATGAGTAACTACTATATCGGCCTTTTTCCCGCACCTTTCAAGAGTCTCATCCGCCGTCCTGTAATCCTCTGCGGTGGGCTTCTCCTGCTTCCACCAGCTCCTGCCCTCTGTCCTGTGCGCCTTGTCGATGGAATATGCACCGCCCATCGTGAATATGGTCGTGCCCTCTATCTCAAAAAGCTGCCCTCTCATCAGGTGAAATACATTCGCTGCGATCCTGTGCACCTTCCCGCCTTTCCACCGCTCGGCGGGAAAGACATTGAGCATATCAAAATTCTCATGATTGCCGTCCACGAATGCAATGGTATAGGGCATCTCCTTCACCATATCAAGAGCCCTCATATCATCACCCCAGATAAAGCCGAAATCACCGGCTATTATCACGGTATCGCCCCTTTTCAGCGGCCATCGTGACAGTCTGTATGCAAGCTCAAAGTATTCTCCGTGCGTATCTCCGGTAATATATATCATGTCTTCCCTCCCCACGATAATAAGTCGGATATCGGAGCGACAGGAGTTTGCGGAAGCTCTCCT
>JAFPPJ010000444.1 GCA_017410745.1 Oscillospiraceae bacterium | reverse complement strand
CAGCAGCAGCAGAGCCGCCGGATGAGCCGCCGGGCACTCTGCCAAGGTCATAGGGGTTCTTGGTCTTTGCGAATGCGGAGGTCTGTGTAGAGCCGCCCATCGCAAATTCATCCATGGATGCCTTGCCGAGCATCACCGCGCCCTGAGCCTCGAGCTTTTCCATTACGGTAGCATTGTAGGGAGGCACGAAGTTCTCGAGCATATTTGATGCGCAGGTGGTGAGCACGCCCTCGGTGCATATGTTGTCCTTTATTGCGAGGGGGATGCCCGTGAGGGGAGCGGCATCTCCGCTGTCTATCCTCTTCTGTGCCTTTTCGGCATCAGCCATTGCCCTTTCGGGAGTGACGGTGATGAAGCTCTCGAGCTTGCCGTCAACGGCTTCGATCCTGTCGAGGTATTCCTTTGTGAGCTCTGCAGCGGATATCTCCTTCTTATCGAGAAGTTCCCTGAGCTCCTTTACAGTTTTCTCTATCATTGCGGCTTCTCCTTTATTCAACGACCTTCGGAACGACGAAGCAGTTGTCCTGATTTACTGCATTTGCGAGCAGCTTCTCCGTGGGAAGGGATTCAAGAGCCACATCCTCGCGCAGATCCTCGAGGTATACATTGTGATTGTCCTTGTAGGGGTCGTAGGTTATGTCGATGTCCTTTATCGTGTCCATTATCTCGATGATGCTCGTCATATCCCTGACCGCCTGCTCGAGCTCTTCATCGGTGAATTCGAGCTTTGCGAGCTTAGCCAGATATTTGACCATATCCAGTTCCATCTGAGTCACTCCTTTTTTTATTTAAAACATAGATATCCTTATGCAAAAACAATATCCATTATAACATATATTAAAGACAAATTCAATAGACAGGCGGGAATTTTTTGCAAGTGCCGGTGTATCAGGACACGGGGCGGCTGCCGACACTGTCTGTTTATAACATAATGAAGACGGATCAAACAGATAAGCTGAAGATCGTATGTCCTTGCTGCCGAAGCAATGTCAATGGTGGCTGTCGGCACTGCCGACAGATGTTGAGGGCCCGGAGAAGAACAGCATATATATCCCCATGCCCAGCTTTGCCGCAGCATCTGCGATGCCGAAGGGGAGATATCCCGCGTCGGGGAAGATATAGCCCATGATGGGGATGATCGTGCATATTATGCCGAGTATCACCATGCATCTGCCGTGTACGAAATACCACAGCAGGAAATGCAGCCCCGTGGCAAGCATGACCCCGAGCCATATCATGCGCCAGTTCCACGATGGGATGAACGGCCCTGCGATGCAGAACATCAGCAGGAACAGCACCGCTATGGAGAAATATATCATCTTTATCTGAAACTTCGATATGCTGCCCTGCGACAGCTTTTCGCGCACCTTCCTGTTGACGTTGACAAGGTAGAAGAAGGTGTAGTAGCCTGCAAGGAATATGATGGGGTTCACGATGAATTTCCCGCCGAATGCGGTAGCGACTGCCAGCACCACGCCGATGGATATGAGCCAGAGCCCGCCCTGCTTCTTGTGGTTGAATTCAAGTTCAAGTTTTTTCATTTTCGTCTCCGTCTCAGACCTTATCCATAAGGTCTGCTATTATCCCGTTTGATACGAGCATACCCTTTACCGTCAGGGATATGCGGCCGCCGTCGGTTTTGATATATCCCGCTTTGATATAGGGCTCTGCTGCTTTGAGCAGCTCCTCCGATGCCTCGTATCCCTCACGCAGCCGCATGGCGAGCATGAAGCGCTCCTTTTCGGTGCAGGCATCCTCGTCTGTTTCGTGCATTATCTGTATCTCTGCGGTATTGTAGGTGTGAACGCCCGTTGCCACGACGAACCGCCTTCCTTCCATACAGGAATGTGCGGTGGGGCCTATGCCCAGATATTCGCCGCAGTGCCAGTAGTTGAGGTTGTGCTTGCATTCATGCCCTGCCTTTGCGAAGTTGGATATCTCGTACTGCACAAAGCCGTGCTCCTCGAAGAACGGAACTACCGCCTCATACTGGGATGCCGGGCGTTCATCGTCTATGCCGCTCAGAAGATCCTCACGCTTTGCCAGCGGCGTGTCCTCCTCGACCTTGAGCATATATGCGGATATGTGCTGTATCGGCAGAGATACCACGGTGCGTGCGCTCGCAAGTGCGCTCTCCGTATCCGAGAAGGGGAGACCCAGCATAAGATCCACGGAAATATCGTCAAAGTACCGTGAAGCTGTGTTCACTGCTGCTATCGCCCTGTCCGCATCGTGTATCCTGCCGAGCATCTTCAGCTCCCTGTCGTCAAAGGACTGCACGCCGAAGGATATGCGGT
>JAFPPJ010000443.1 GCA_017410745.1 Oscillospiraceae bacterium | reverse complement strand
TGCGGTAAGCATAATGACAGGTGTGGTGACACCTGCCTCTCTTATGGTCTTCAGTGCGGTGATACCGTCCATAACAGGCATCATGATGTCAAATACACAGGCATCAAAGGTGTCCCTCTGAACGGCTTCTACTGCCTCTTTGCCGTTGTACACAGCGGTTACTTCGTGGCCTGTGGCTTTAAGCACGGCACAGATGGCGTTGGAAAGCTCCCTTTCATCATCTGCAACAAGTATTTTCATATGTAACTCCGTAAAACGGCTGCCCTGCGGCAGCTCATGCTCTTTCTATAAGGTCTCTTATGGTCTGCATGGAAAGGTCACAGGAGGCAAGCTCATCTGCAACTCTTTTAAGCTCCGATTCAATGAGGAGCTGGTTCTTGATGTCCTTCTTGTAGCGCATTTTATGTTCAAGAGCCGCCCATGAATCCATTGCGATGGTGCGAAGCTGTATCTCCGCCTTGTATCTGCCGGGGACATTCCCGAACACATCCTCAAAGGGCTCCTCCAGGCTGATTATCATATGATAGCTGCGGTATCCGTTGGGCTTTGCGTGGGTTATGTAGTCCTTCTCCTTTATTACTGTGCAGCCCTCCATAGAGCGTATGTACGATATATTTTTGTATATATCGTCCGTAAAGGAGCATACTATGCGCATACCTATGCTGTCAGATATAGCGGAAAGGGCATTCTCTGCCGTTTCTTCAAGCCCCTTTTTGCGGCATTTCTCCCTCATGCTCAGATCTGACTTTATGCGGATATCTATGTGTTCGGATATGTGTGTCCCGCTTTTGCTGTATTCAGCCGATGAGTAGCCTTCTACCTTCTGCCTGAGATCATCACAGACCTGCCGCAGGTATTCTTCATATTTTCCGTAGATCGAACCCATGCTATGCTCCTGTATCAAGTATGAATATAAGTATCCTTGTATCTGCGTAATAGTCAATGTAGCTGATATTTCCCCTGAAATTAAGGGTATTCATCAGCCGGTCAATGTCCGATACCCCGTCTGCATCCTTCTCCATAAGCTCTTCTATGGTCTGCCTGTACAGCTCATCATCGCTGAGCTCTATGGAAAAATAGGCTTCCCCGGAATCCATGGCAAGGCGGCAGGACTTTTCTATTATTTCAAGTGCTTCCTCGTAGGTGTCCGCAGTCAGTCCGTGCTTAACAAAATAGTTCATGTCCCTGCTCTCGGCCTTGGGAGGAACGCCCATTGAATTGCTTATAGTGCGTGTCTGCAGTATAGTGTCATCATCTGTGAGGAAATAACGGTAAAGCACCATATCGGGATAGCTGTTCTTTATTGCTGCGGCAGGCTGGTCCCAGCCTATGTCCACATGGTACCATTTGCCGTCAAGCTTTACCATGTTCCACATATGGTCGATGTCGGTATATCCGGTGACCAGCATATTCTCTATCCCTGCTATATTGCAAAGATAGGAAAATGTCTTTGCATAGCCCTCGCACAGAGCCTTGCCCCCGATAAGGGTGCCGTATACGGAATCAGCAAGCTCGTAGTCCTCTGCGCTTTCCACATGGGTCACAAGGTAATCGTG
>JAFPPJ010000442.1 GCA_017410745.1 Oscillospiraceae bacterium | reverse complement strand
GTGAGAAGAAAAATATGAAATATTTGTAAATTTTACAGGCTGCATCGTTATGTCTGCTTTTATCAAAGCTAAAAAACTTGAATTTGCTATTGAAAAATACGGACAGATATGATAGAATAGTATAGAACGTACATCAAAGCTTTGAAGGGGGCTGTGTGCATGAATCAGATAATCAGCGTTAAAGTAAGTATTGCGGGCAGGGATTACAGCCTGCGCACGGATGATTCACCGGAATATCTGCAGGAGACCGCTGCAGATCTCGACAACAGGATAAAGAGCCTGCTGAAGGAAAACCCGTCATTCGGCATACAGAATGCGGCTGTCATTGCTGCGCTCACATCTCTTGATGAGGCGCGCAAGGCCAATGAAGCCATAGACAATATAAGAGGCCAGATAAAGGCGTATGTGGCAGATGCTGCCAAGACCAGAGCCGCAAAGGATAAGCTCAATGAGCGCATAAAGGCTCTCGAGGCTACTGTCAATCTCCTTGAGAAGGCTGTGAAGGCCCTCGAAAAGGAAAATGCAGAACTCAAGAAGAACCGATCTCCTTTCCAGGGTGAACAGCTCGTACTCGGCGAAGTGCCCGAGGAAAGTGAAAAGTCCGAGCCCGAGGCTCCCACGCAGGAGACCAAGGACGCTGTCAACGATGCAGCAGGGGAGAAGCCGGAGGATAAGGCTGCCGGCACAGAAGACAAGGAAAGCTCTGCGGAGGATGGACAGACCTCCGACCGCGGGGATGAATACTCCATAGATGATGAGATAGCAGGCTATCTTGACGAAGGCAAGCCCGAAAATACGTCAAGGCGCAAGAGAAAGAGAAAGCACTGATGGAGATACTTGCTCCCGCAGGCAGTATGGAAGCACTCACCGCAGCTGTAAGATGCGGTGCAGACGCTGTGTATGTCGGCGGCAGGAGCTTTTCTGCGAGAGCCTCCGCACAGAACTTTGACAGCGATGAGCTTTATGAAGCTGCAAGGATATGTCATCTGCACGGCGTGAAGCTTTATCGCGCCATGAACACTGTCGTATTTGACAGTGAGACCGAGGCATTTGCGGAAGAGGTGCGCATATCCGCACAGGCAGGTGTGGATGGGCTTATAATACAGGATATGGGCGCGGCGGCGATAGCAAGGGCAGTCGTGCCCGATATGCCTCTGCACGCTTCTACGCAGATGACCATACAGACACCGCTTTCCGTGCTGCTTGCGGCAGAGCTCGGGTTTGTCAGGACAGTCCCTGCAAGGGAGCTCACCCTTGACAATATACGAGATATATGCGATACAGGCGTAGAGACAGAAGTGTTCGTACACGGTGCGCAGTGCATGTGCCTGTCCGGACACTGCTATATGAGCGCGCTTATAGGTTCGCGCAGTGCCAACAGGGGCAGATGTGCGCAGGCGTGCAGGCTTCCCTTTAAAAAAGGAAATGATATGGAGCATCTGCTGAGTCTCAAGGATATGTCGCTGCTCTTCCATACCGATGAGCTTATAAAAGCAGGGGTCGCCTCCATGAAGATAGAGGGGCGGATGAAGCGTCCCGAATATGTTGCAGCGGCTGTGACGGCCTTCCGCCACGCCATAGATAAGACAGGCGACCTTAACGAGGATATGGAGATACTTTCATCCGTATTTTCACGGTCGGGCTTTACCGACGGTTATCTTACGGGCAAGACGGGCAGAGATATGTTCGGCTTCCGCACATATGAGGATGTGAAGGCTGCGGAAAATGTCCTTCCCGTATTAAAGGGACTGTATAAGAGCGAACGCAAGTGTCATGACATACACTTTACACTTGCCTGTCACAGCGGTGAACCGATCAGGGCACATTTTGAGTGCGGCGGCGTAGAGGGCGATGTGTACGGGGATATCCCTGAAAAGGCGATGAAACGGGAGATATCCGCAGAGGATGCGGAGAAGAGCTTTGCGAAGCTCGGTGATACAGTATACAGATACTGCGGGACAGATGCGGATATAGAACCGGGTCTTGCGGTGAGTGCAGCAGAACTCAACAGACTCCGCAGGGAGATGTGCGAAACTGCCGACAAACTCATAACGGAGCAGAACACGCCGCATTACGATACAAAACCATATGTGATGCCGGAAGTAAAGGGATGTGCTCAGACAGGCACTTCTCTCAGAGTAAGGATTTCACGCAGGGATGAGCTGGATATAGATGCGGATATGCTGATAGCACCTATATATATGATGCTGTCGGGAGTGCCCTTTAATGAAAGGGTGTCCGTTTCGCTGCCATCTGTAGTTGTAGATGAGAAGGAACTCTTGGACAGTATAGAAGCGGCAGTCGGGATGGGATATACTCATTTCCATGCGGACAATTTCACCCATCTTGGCATACTGCGCAGATTTGACGGCATACATATACACGGAGGGAGCGGCCTCAATATAACGAATTCTGCCGCACTCAATGAACTTGCCAAGGCAGGGCTTGAGGATGCGGTACTCTCGTTTGAGCTCAGACGTGAGCAGATAACGGCGATGACAAAGCCGATACCATGCGGCATCATCGCATACGGCAGACTTCCGCTGATGACGGTAAGGAACGTGCCGCAGGCGTCAAAGCTCACAGACCGTACAGGCAGAACGTTCCCTGTGAAGATATGGGGGCATTATGCGGAGATACTCAACTGTGATACTCTTGACGTGATATCGTCCTTCGATCAGTTCGGGGTGAGCATTGCAGAGATAGCACTGTGCGATGACCCGAGAGAAGCTGTCGGGCGTTTCCACAGGCGTGAGAGCCTTACGGGAAAGGGCTATACCAACGGCCTTTACCGCAGAGGAATAATATGACGGCAGCGTATTAGGAGTGATCCTGCTTGAACAGAAGCGAGGCGTCGGCTTGACGCTGCTTGTCAAAAGCGATTTGAACGATACGGGTATGCACCCTGCTCTGGGTGCATACGATGTTTTACAGACGTAGGAGTGATGGCTATAAAAAAGACTGCACCCAAAGCTGCAGACCTGCTGCGGTTCCTTGTGCTGCTTCTGGTGACGCTCGCATTCACAGCATCGGGCGTACTGAGGCTCATGAAGCTGCAGCTTGTTGACGGAAGCAGCTATTTTGAACAGTCGCTCAGCACCACAGCGTCTACACAGATAGTTGATGCGCCCCGCGGACAGATAACGGACAGCAGCGGAGAATATATAGTAAGCAATAAGCTGGGCTTCAACTGCGTTATAGAAAAGGCATTCTTCCCTGCGGATGATGAGAACGCCAACAGGGTAGTGCTTTCTGCGGCGGAGATACTTGAGGCTGACGGACATAAATGGGAGGATGCGCTGCCTATCTCCATAGGCACGCCCTATGAGCTTATAGGCTCTGATTCTGAGATAGACAGGCTGAGGAAGCTGACGGGAGTACAGACCTACGCTACCGCCAATGAATGCATGATAGCGCTCGAACGCATGTACGGCATAGATACTACGCTCCCTGCAGACGACAAGCGTATCATTGCGGGCATACGCTATACCATGACGATACGCGACTTCTCTGTGGCTAACCGCTTTACTCTTGCGGAGGATATATCCATGCAGACGATGGTGAAGCTGAAGGAAAGGTCGGCTGAGCTTGACGGTGTGGATGTGTCGGAAGAGCCTATAAGGGTATACAATATAGGTGACGTGGTGCCGCATCTCATCGGTACGGTGGGCGCGATTTCCGCAGAGGAGTACGAGGAGCTTTCGGAAAAGGGCTATATGCTCTCTGACTCCATCGGAAAGAGCGGTATAGAAAAGGCAATGGAAGGCACGCTCAAGGGAACTAAGGGACTTCGCACCTTTGAGCTCATGTCGGGCAATGTAGTGAGCGATACCATGACAGAGGAGGCTGTGCCCGGCAACAGCATAAAGCTGACCGTTGACAGCAAGTATCAGCGCAAGGTACAGACCATACTCGAAAATCATATCAGATGGCTGAACAATCAGACCTCATCGCAGGCTAAGGGCACGGGAGCGGATGCGGGAGCTATAGTGGTGCTCGACTGCAAGACTGGCGCGCTGCTTGCTGCGGCTACCTATCCCACATATGACCTGCTTGACTATATAGACGACTACAGTGCGGTGGCAAGCGGCAGGAATGCTCCTCTTACCAACCGTGCAACATCCGGACGCTACCGCCCGGGCTCTACGTTTAAGACGGTCACGGCAACTGCCGCCCTCAATGAGGGTATAATAGGCCCGTCGCATACCGTCGACTGCCGCGGTTTCTATACCTATTGGGAGGACTGGAAGCCATACCCCGAGTGTACGGGCTTTCACGGGAGACTGAATGTCATATCCGCCCTGCGTGAATCCTGCAATATATTCTTCTATGACGTGGGAAGGATCACGGGCATAGATACTATATCCGAATATGCGGCGCTTTTCGGCCTCGGTGAAGAGATGGGGCTTGAAGTAGGCAGGGACGTGAAGGCAGGCTATGTGGCAAATCCCGAATCCTTTGAGCAGAACGGTCTGACATGGCAGGCAGGTAATGTCATACAGGCGGCCATAGGTCAGTCCGATACCTATGTTACACCGCTGCAGATGGCATCACAGGCTATGATGATAGGCAACAAGGGCGTGCGCTACCGTACATATATGGTAGACAGCGTGTATGACTACAGCATGGAGAACCTCATATCCAGGACTGAGCCGGAGATAGCGGCACAGATACAGGACAAGACGGGGTATACCTTCTATACCGTTACAGAGGGCATGAAGGAGGCCGCGGCATATGAGGAGTATCAGGGCTATCCGAAGAACTACCAGTATTATACCGGAAACTATCTTCTGACGACCTTGCCAAAGCGTGCCGCTATAAAGACAGGTACGCCCCAGATGACATCAAAGTACGATACCAGCTCCGCATTCATAGGCTTCTATCCTGCGGATGATCCGGAGATCGCCTTCTCGGGCTATGTGGAGCACGGTGAGTATTCCAAGTTCATGATAAAGGATATAATCAATGCCTACTATGAGGTGACAGATCCTTCTCTGCTCCCCGAAAAGACAGATCCGGCGGCTGTGCTTTCCGATACTCAGACCACTCCTGTTCACCGCGAGGAAGACTACGAGGACTATGAGCCCGAGACCGAATATGAGTACGGCGAGTATACGGAGTATACCGATATAAGCGCCGATGCCGATGAAGAAGCGCAGGGTACGGCCAATACCTACGAGGATATCCCCGAGATACCGTATGAGGAGTATTCCGAGACATTCCCGGAGATACCCTTTGAGACGGCTCCGCCCGTTGCTATGCCGGAGGAGACATCCTTCTTTGATCCGGGCATCGGATGGTTTGACGGAAGAGAGGATGAAATACAGGAATAGTGTACTATTTATATAGTATGACGAAACGGTATGCCTCACGTTTAGCTGTTTACAGTGAGTATATGATGTCCGTGACTGCCGGATATGCCGATAGATAAGGGAAATCATAGAAATTTCATATATAGAAACCGTGATAATCAACAAATCACGGTTTCTTTTTTTTCATTCTATTGACAAATAGATATACATGTGGTATAATATAATGTAGGGTCAGAAAGTGGGCAGGATATTGCCGCACGTCTGTATGTATGCTTGTCATAAGGACGGTGATCTGCTGTGAATGAGCTTGCAATGAAGCTTGCGGATGAGATAAGGATGCTGTGCGATCCTCTGTCTATATATATAGTATCCTCCAAGAAGGACAGGGACGGATGCCTTACCTCCATGAAGATGTGTGTAGTCGTGGAGGATGACGCGGATCCAGGCAATACCGAAAGGATGCTCCTTGTCAGGACGGATACGCCTATTCCGGTGGATTTCATAGTATACAATATCTCTGACTGGAACGAGTATGCACAAGAGGATTATACCTTTGCATACCGTGTAGAGAACGGCGGTGAGCGGCTGTATGTCAAGGAACGGTAAAAAGGGCGACAGCAAGCGCTATTACGACTGGATATACCATGCCTGTCTTGACAGGATGGCATCGGAGACTCTTGCGTGTGACAAAAGACTATATTATTGTGCGGCATTCCATTGCCAGCAGTGCATAGAGAAGGCACTCAAGGGCTATCTCCTGTACAAGAGCAGACATCTGCTCGACGGGCACAACCTTACATGGCTGTGCAAGCAGGCTGCTATGATGGACGACGGCTTTGTTCAGTGGATAGATGAATCCGCCGTGCTCAACAGGTACTATATAGAAACAAGGTATCCCGCAGATATACCTCTTGAGATAGACGAAGAGGGGATAGAAGCACTGATGCGTATGAGCGGCGAGATGCTCGATGCCATATGCGATGCCACGGGCTTTGACTTCAACAGCTATCACAAGAGAAAACGGCCTTACAGGGAACCGGAGATATAGTGCCGTCATTCTGCACAATCCACAAAAATAACCTATATAACAGCGTAAAGTGTATCGTATAGTATTTTTGTTGAAAAAGTCATAATATTCCGTCACAATTTGTTTAAAATCCCATATTGATAAATAGTACTTCAAATGTTATAATAAACTATATAGGAGTGCGTGCGCGTGTATAACCGCAGCTCTTTATAATTCTCAAGAAAGGTATTCGGAGGTGTCAGTTAATGAAGACTTTTATCTATACGGCTACCGACGTTCAGGGCAATACGGTCAAGAATCAGCGCATGAACGCCGAAGACGTAAATGACTTCCTCGACAAGATCCACGAAAAAGGTCTGTTCTGTTCGGACTATCGTGAAGCCAGAGGAAACGATAAGAAAAGTCTGCACAAGTTCACTACGAAGGAGCTTGCCTATGACTGCCGTCAGATGTCTGCCATGATGACATCGGGTCTTACCCTCGTTAAGACTCTCGACATCATGCAGAAGGAGCAGCAAAAGGAAGCAAACAAGCAGATCTACAGGGAGATCTACGAGGAGGTACAGAAAGGTACATCTTTCTCAGATGCCATCAAGTCGCAGGACGGCGCGTTCCCCAACTTCTTTATCTCAATGGTAGAAGCGGGTGAATCGTCCGGTAACCTTGATATGGTAATGCAGAAGATGGAAAATCAGTACACCAACGATGCTAAGCTCACTAACAAGGTAAAGAGCGCGATGATGTATCCTATCATCCTGTGTATCCTTTGCGTAGCTATCGTTATCATCATGTTCACATTCATCATGCCTACGTTCAAGGATCTGCTCACAGAAGAGGATATGCACGGTCTGACCGGTGCACTGTTCGCATTCTCTGACGGCTTCAAGAAGTACTGGTGGCTCATCCTCGGTCTGGTGATCGCTCTTATCTTCGGTATCAGATATGCCCTCAAGGTCCCTGATATCCGCTACAAGTTCGACCAGGCGATAATCAAGATCAAGCCGGTAGGCCCCCTTGTTGTAAAGGTTTACACCGCTCGCTTCGGTTCTACTCTTGCATCACTTTATTCTTCGGGTATCCCTATGGTAGAGTGCCTCGCAAAATCATCCGCTATACTCGACAACATCTATATCAGCAAGAAGTTTGAGACTGTTATAGAGGAAGTAAAGCAGGGTGAAGCACTTTCCGCATCAATCCAGAGGACTGGTATATTTGAGTCGATGTTCGTGTCGATCATATATGTCGGCGAGGAGTCCGGTGCACTTGATACCATCCTTACCAAGTCCGCAGCTTTCTATCAGGAAGAATCTGATGAAGCTATCACACGACTTGTTGGTCTTATCGAGCCTGTCATGATCATATTCATGGGCGGCGCGATCGGTACGGTAATCGCCGGTATCCTTCCTGCGATCTACAACTCTATGGGCAACATCGCTTAAAGAAGTAAAAAACCGCCTTATGCGGAAAATATAAGAAATTTGTGAGGTGACGAGAATGCTTTCATTTGATATTACCGACAGACATATACGCATAGTTCGAGGACAGGAGAACAGAGGAAAGATCCGAGTTTCGTCCGCGTCCACCATCGATCTTGCGGAAGGTCTGATCGTGAATGGTCATATAAAAGATATTCCCAAGATGGCGACCATCGTCAATGATGAGCTCAAGGCAAGAAGAATGGATGACAAGGAAGCAGTCGTAACGCTTTCGTCTAACCTTGTTATCTTCAAGGAAATGGCAATACCCAAGGCTAAGACATCCACAGCCCTGCTCACGATGATCACCAACCAGATGCAGCATACAATGGGTACCGGTGAGGATTACTCCGTAGCGTACTCTATCGCAGGTGAGACACAGCAGGAGGGCAACCCCGCTCTCAAGGTACTTGCTACCGCTTGCCCCTTCGAGGTCGTTGATGCATTCAGAAAAGTATTCCAGATGCTTTCGATCTCCCTGAAGTCCGTTACAGTTACATGTAATGCGATCTCCAGAATAATCCTTTCCGACAGGAAGAACCTGACCAAGATGCCTATGCTGGCGGTCCAGATCGACCCCACATTCGTATCCCTCAACCTCTATGAGAACGGTCAGCTCTCATTCGCAAGATTTGCATCCATCGATGCAGTTGACTATGACAACTCCGAGGACTATGTATACGAGGCAGTAAACGAGAACATCAACCGTATGCTGCAGTTCCACAAGTCCAGAAATCCCGAGAACCCCATCCAGAACGTTACGTTCTATGGCGATACTTCGGAGTACATCAGACTTACGAACTCTCTCGAGTCCATGGATATCTCCACAAGCCTCCTCGGTGTTCCCAACAACATCGGCGGCTATGAGAACATAGAGTTCCAGGCATATGCAAATGCTATCGGTGCGATGTTCCGCTCGAACAAGGATACAGACCGTATCAACCTCCTCGAGACGGATGCTTCCGCAGGTAAGGCAGATGCAGGCTCAGGATTCTTCATCCAGGTCGGCGGCGCAGCACTTCTCTCGCTCGCAGTTGTCGGTGCGGTATATCTGTTCTTCAACAATCAGATAAATTCCGACAATACCAAGATCGCTGAGATAGATCAGTGGATGAACGCAGAAGAGCAGCAGAGGGCAAGCGCAGAAGTTGATCAGACCCAGGAGAAGATCGACAATGTCGGCAGATTCAAGGTAGACCTCGAGCAGGCTATCTACAACTACAAGACCAAGCCCAAGCTCACTCAGGAGATGCTCCTTGAGATATATGATACTCTCGAGGGCACAAACACCGAGGATTATGAGTGCACATGCGGTGAGCTCTCCTTCGCAGACGGCGAATTCACTGTAAAGGTATATACTTACGACTATCATTATCCCGATCTTGC
>JAFPPJ010000441.1 GCA_017410745.1 Oscillospiraceae bacterium | reverse complement strand
TTGTTTTCTTCTATTTTTTGTCCTATATAAGTCTTGTTCTCATAAGAACCGAGACCGGGGTATGAATTTATGCACGCCATCTTTATATATATCCCGTCTGCATTCTCCTCAAATGAGATGCGGCTGCTGCCTCCTGCTGCAAGACGCATATCAAAACTGCCGTCCGCATTTATCGTCTCGCTCACCTCATATTCCAGCTCTGCGAAGTCTCCATCTGCAGTGAGCACATAGTCCGTACATTCCGTCCTGCGGTGGTTGGTCCTTTCCATGTGGAGATATTTGTTATCCTGGAAGGATATACTGCACAGGCTGTCCTGCGATTCGATGTCCATACCGTACCAACCCGCAAACTTAGTATACTCATCAGGGATATTATTTACTATCTCACATTCGGGCAGGGGTACATCCTCTATTATGATGCCCTTTTCAGCCAGCGCCGCATCAAGGAGTGCCGATGCCACCATACCGTTATAGGTGCTTGAACCGTTGCCCGAAAGGACTGCCACGCTTATCTGTTCATCGGGCGCAGAGAGCAGCCATGCGTGATCCGATGAACCATCGCCGCCCTTATGCAGTGTCTTTATCCCATATCTCTCATAACGGGGAAGATCCGTAAAGTCCCAGCCAAGCCCGTTGTCATCGCTGAACTCGTTATCGTTGTGACGCGTTCCCATTGCATTTTTGGAGCCTTCGGAAAGCACACTGTCATTGCCCGTGAAGAATGACGCTCCGAAGAGAGCCACATCCGACGCAGTGGCATAAACGCCGCCCGTACCCGACTCCATGAGGTATGCTGTTTCATAATGAAGACCGTTGGGCAATACAGCAGGCACCATAGTCGGGATACCGAGCATATCCACTCCCGTGCCTGTGGATACCGCTCCCACTCTGTCCGCGATGTTTGCTTTGATATACTCCGTATAGCTCATGCCGCTTACATTTTCGATGATAAGCTCCAGAAGGTCGAAGCCGTCATTACAGTATGCCGCATATTTTCCCGGATCTGCTTTGAGCCGCTGTGCCGAAAGATATTCGAGCAGTGTATCATGATGAAACCGGTCATTATCATCAAAAAATCCCTCGTTAGTTCTTGTGCTTCCCATTATCCCCGATGTGTGATCCATCAGCATACGCACGGTTATGTCCCTGTATCTCTCATCCGCCAGACTGAAACCGGGCAGATAGTCCGTCACGGGGCGGTCTATATCTATCTTGCCTTCATCCGCAAGCTGCATGACTGCGGCAGTGGTATATACCTTGCTCACCGAAGCGATATTATACACATATTCGGTATCGTCCGGTACGGTACTTACTGCAGACTTTGCTGATGTATTATCAGCAGCATTTTCCGCAGATACGGGAACTATCATCACAGTCAGACATAAAGCAGCAATACCTGCTATTATTCTTTTATTCATAACTCAGATCTCCGATCTTTTTTCTTTTTTACTCTGTCATAAGCTCCGTTACGGATATTTCCTTTACCTTGCCTGCGCAGAAGTAGGTAACTATGTAGCAGAATACTATCATAAGTATGTCCGCAGCTATCAGAACAGGCACACTCACAACAGCTGCCGCGCCGAAAACTACCATAAAGAACTCCTTGAAAAGCCAGCCCCCGAGGAAGGCACCTATGGTAAGCGATACCACCGTCACGGGCATTATCTTTATTGCCATCTGTGTCATAAGATCCTTCGAGGAATAGCCCAGCCCTTTCATTACGCCGAGGCTGTGACGCTGCCTTTTCACATTCGATGATACGATGAGTCCCAGGATGACAGCCACCACTATGGTTATGACCACAGCTCCGCCTGCACTGCCATATTTCGATACTGCTCCTACCGCTGCAAGGGACTGCTCACTCGTTTCCCTCATTGCAAAAGTATCCTTGATGACAAAGTGCCTGCTGTTGCCTGTTATCACCTTATCACCCACGACTATGGCATAGTCGGTATTCGTAACACCGTAATTTGACACAAGCATAGCTATCTTTTCATCTGCAGCAGAGCGTATGCGCTCCTCAAGATCTCCTGCACCGCCCGACAGGCTCATGCTGTCCTTTACGCTCGAACCGTACTTTTCATAGAGAGCATTTATAAACTGCCGCTCTGTCACACCCTCTTCAGGATATACGGATATGATACCGGGGCGGGCATTTACCTCCATGCGCCTGTAGCCGTCCTCTGTGAGAAGCATCATCATGCCGTTGTTGTAAAGCGTACTGGTTATGCCCGTGATGACATACTTGCAGTCTATGCTGCTGCCTTCTATCACTATGCTGTCGCCTATATCCAGTCCCGTTTCATTTGTCCTGCGTATTGTGATGACAACCTCATTGTCATGCTCCGGGAGCCGTCCTCTTAAAAGCCCTATGCTCTCCGAATCATTGTAGTCCTTATATACTATCACAGTGCCCTGTATGTCAGAGCCCTTCACTGAATAATACTTTTCCTTGTAGGTGACGAGTGCCTTCCTCACCTCCGGCATAGAGGCTATCTCATCCCTT
>JAFPPJ010000440.1 GCA_017410745.1 Oscillospiraceae bacterium | reverse complement strand
GAATTCCTCCATGATGCGCTGTATGCACCATCTTACCGCTCCCGACTCATTATACAGATCCACCTCATCGAGCGTCTTCTTCATGAGGGCTCTGTCAGCGTCACCGATATATTCGGGAGAATCGTTGGTACCCATGGCAAAGGCAAATACATCCGGCACAGGTGCGATACCCTTCTTCACATCGTCGATATATCTCTGGATGTGTACCACAGCGCAGTTGTTGGCGCGCTTCTGCATCTCATTCACATCATCAGTGGGCTCCCAGCCGCCGCTTATGCCCGCAAAGGCGGGATCGCTGTAGTCCTGCGTGGATACTATCGTGCCGTTCACGTCTATCCTGCGCTTGTACCATACAGCAGAGCCCACAGCCACGTTGTAGTGCGATGCAAAGCCGAGTATATCCGCTGCATGGCGGCTCCACTGCTCGCCTGCTGTTATGCTGTCGCCGTCAACTCCGAAATTCATCTTTGAGTAGTCCATCTTCATCTATCCTTTCTATCCTATCAGTCGTCTTATCGCCGCATCATCCGCACCGGGACATATCCGGCGGATATGCTCCGAGAGTATAGCATAAGACGTATCTGCATCATGGTCATATACATGCTCTGTGAAGTCATCACCAAAGAAAAGCTCGGGCGTGGAATACTCCGCCACTCCCCAGCCGTACCGAGCGCCGTGCCTGTCTGTCATGTATACGAAATCGCTCGTAAGCACATAGCACTGCGACTGCAGACGGGACAGCGACGTATCGAAGCCCTTGTTGCCGCCCTTGCGGTAATTTCCGTCAGCCTTGAGCCGCTTGGATATGACAGGCGCTTCCGCACAAAGCAGGTCGTACAGCTGCTTGTCTGCAAACTTTGCCAGACCGTCGTCATATCTCGCATCAAAGTCATATCCGTCACGGCGTATGTTCGCAAGCTCCCTGTACAGGTCTGCACGTATGAATGCCGCCTTCTTGTATAGCAGCTTGCCGTAAGCACAGCGGGTATCCCGTATCACAGCGCCCTTCCATTCCCATGCGCCCTCTTCAGAGCCGAACCACAGCTCCGGCAGGATATGCTCCTCTATCGAAAAGCCCTCTATCTCATTCATGAAGTACGGGATGATGCCGTATGTATCCACCGCATCCTCCATAGCCGCAAGGGAATCTATCTTCAGGCCGTCAAGTGCCACTGTATCACTTCCTCACCGTGTGGTAGTACCTATATAATACACTATTGTGATAACGATTTCAATACCTTCCATATTTTTTTACAATTCCCACAGCAAATACTATAGTATAAACTACTCAATTATTTGTACAATGAAATTACATTCATGTCATTTTGATAAAAAATGCCAAAAATATATTGACAAACAAATTGAAATGCTATAAAATATATTTAAATGAGTTCATACTCTATGGGAAAGGAGATGTCCCCCCACGGGGTCATATCGGTTATGAAGAAACTTTTATCTTTACTGCTTGCGGCAGCATCCGTTCTTACCATGTCCACAGCCGTTCTTGCTGACGACACATCATCCAATGATGCTGCGGAAAAGCCCACCTTCTCTTTCGACACCAAGGATTCACTGTCATACCTTCATAAATTCGGAAATGCCGAGGATACCAACCTGTCAATAGATGTTACGGAATCCGGTTCCATCGAAGGCAGAGCGCTCAAGTTTTCCGAAGATTTCAAGGGCTCTATCTCCAATCAGTACGGCGGCGTGTATATAGATGCCTCCGATCTCGGACTTGACACATTCGCAGGCTTCACCTTCGAGGTAAATATCAAGGCCACCAAGGCAGCGTCGAAGGCTGCAAGCCAGATAGTCATCTTCGGTGACGGTCAGCAGTGGATATCGAGCAATGTGGATATCACCACCCCCGATAAGTGGGTGAAGGGCAGCGTTTCGGTGCCTGCCAATGTATCCGATACCAAGTTCGGTATCTCTATCCCCATCACACAGGAATTTTCCGGCGATGTGATACTCGTGGATAATGTCAAGATATACGACAACTACGGCAAGCAGATCGCAAATGTCGGCGATATAGACACCACCCTCGCCAAGAAGCCCAACCTGTTCCTCAGGATACTGGGCATAATCGGATTTATCGTACTGATACTCGGCGTGCTCGGCGGCGGCGCATTCTTCATAATGAAGGTGCTCAGAAGATACAGATGATCATTCACACACCCCTTCACGGGGTGTGTTTTTTTGCCCGCATAGCAGGCAAACCAAGCTAATGCATAAAACCTATTCATAATCCTATGAATATGTACCGGGTAACTGTCGGCTTTGCCCGAAAACTTATCAATTACTTTTCAAGCTAAAGTGACCGAGCCGCAAGATAATCCGATTCGCAGGCACGCATCAACGGGTGGGTGCAGGCTCAGCCTGCAAAAAGTACTTGCAGATCAATTACTTTTCAAGCTAAAGTGACCGAGCCGCCAGATAATCCGATTCGCAGGCACGCATCAACGGGTGGGTGCAGGCTCAGCCTGCAAAAAGTACTTGCAAAATGATAAATATAGTGGTATAATGTATCTGTACTTAATTTTTTTCCAAAAGGAGAGATTTATATGGAGATCAAGAAGCAGCTCACAACTGCTCCCAAGACAAAGCCTGCGGACGAAAGCAAGCTCGGCTTCGGCAAGATATTCACCGATCATATGTTCCTGATGAACTATGACGAAGGCCAGGGCTGGCATGACGCGAGGATAGTACCCTACGGACCTATCCCCATGGATCCTTCCGCAATGTGCCTGCACTACGGCCAGGCAGACTTCGAGGGCATGAAGGCATACCGCACCTCTAAGGGCATACAGCTTTTCAGACCCTACGAGAACGCAAAGCGTCTCAACGTATCCAACGACCGTCTCTGCATCCCTGCAATAGATGAAGAGGTTTTCGTACAGGCTGTCAAGGAGCTTGTAAAGACCGATGCAGACTGGGTTCCCCACAACTACGGCACATCCCTCTACATCCGTCCCTTCGTATTCGCAGTAGATCCGATGCTCGGCGTTCATCCCGCAAAGCACCTTATCTTTGCGATAATCTGTTCACCCGTAGGCGCATACTATGCAGCAGGCCTCGCACCTGTAAAGATCTATGTTGAGCAGAACTATGTACGCGCAGTAACAGGCGGCACAGGCTTCACCAAGGCAGCAGCCAACTATGCAATATCCCTCAAGGCTCAGGACGATGCGAGCAAGCAGGGCTATGAGCAGGTACTCTGGCTCGACGGCGTACACCGCAAGTATATCGAGGAAGTCGGCGCAATGAACGTAATGTTCGTTGTAGACGGCGAGGTTATCACACCCAGCCTCGACAGAAAGTCGATACTCGGCGGTATCACAAGAAAGTCCTGCATAGAGCTCCTCAGACACAAGGGCTATAAGGTAACAGAGCGCGACATCGAGATAGATGAGCTTGTAAAGGCATATGACGAGGGCAAGTTCGATGAAGCCTTCGGTACCGGCACAGCCGCTGTTATCTCCCCCATAGGCGAGCTCAAGTACGGCGACAAGGTAATGCCCCTCACAGGCGGCAAGATCGGCCCTATCTCCCAGATGCTCTATGATTCCCTCACAGGCATCCAGTGGGGCAAGGAACCCGATCCCTTCGGCTGGATAGTTCCCGTTGAATAACAGGAATACTTACGGCAGTCTGCTCAGGCAGGCTGCCTTTTCTATTGCCGATAGGAACTGATTTTATCAGTTATAACTGATAAAATCCCGATTTTTTCTGGTTTTATAAGCTATAGCTGATAAGATCACGGATATTTGAATTTAGAATGACGTAGAACGGTATAAAGCATATGAACATAAGACAATTCCTTCTTGACCGTTGACCGCCGCATCATATAAATAAAAACGCCGCGCAACCATAAGACTGCGCGGTCATTCATGGAGCTGGCAACGGGACTCGAACCTGCGACCTGCGCATTACGAATGCGCTGCTCTACCAACTGAGCTATGCCAGCATCAACTATGATAT
>JAFPPJ010000439.1 GCA_017410745.1 Oscillospiraceae bacterium | reverse complement strand
TTTTTATTTTAAAATGTATTACAGGCGTGAAAAGCGGCGGGATGTCCCGCCGCTCATGCCGTATAGTAAACGTGCTTAGCTGATGTTCAGACAAACAATGAGCCTTCTGCCTTTTCGCCGGGATGGAGCACGGTGCTTGACTGTTCCTCTTCGCTCAGCTTTTCCTTGTACAGTGCAGGCAGGTACAGCTCACTGGTATCGGGGAGCAAATGGCCATCCTTTATCTCGATGTATTCCGTCAAGCCGTTCGGATATTCGATGTATATGCAGGTATAGCTGTCAAGCAGTCCCTCCTCCTCAAGCATATCGGGGAAGTGATCCATGTCCTCTCCTGAGGTGTTCACGAATTCATAGTAAATGTCCTCTGAATCATCATAAGTCGTCGTTTCGATCGTCAATTTGAAATCATCCCGTATGATCGGAGTGTAGTGTGTGTCAGGATCGGGGGAGGTCTGTACCGTTTCGGGCAGAGTGTAGACCTCGTGAGGAGTATAGGCCGGAGCCTGCGACCCGTACAATATGCCCCAGGTGAGCTCGCATCCGGGCAGAGCCTCTTTCAGCTTGTCCATGTCCGAAGCGGACGCACTCTCTACATATGCCCGTTCAAGTCCCGATATGTCTGCAAGCGCAGCGGCATTATACGCATTGCCCTTTACGGTGAGGGACTTCACCTGCGCCCCCGCAAGCTGTGACAGGTCTGCATCTGCGTCTATGGTAAGCTGTGACAGGCAGGCGGATGCGAGGGGAGAGAGGTCTGTTTTACCTGTGCTGCGGCAGACTATGGTGAGACTGTCAAGGCTTTCGGTGTTCACGCTGCTGAGGTCTATGCGCTCTGCCGTCTCTATGCGCAGCTCCTTTAGTGTGGGCGGGAATGAACTTATCTCGGCATCCCTGCATATCACATTGAGACTTTCAAGTGGCAGAGCGGACATATCCGCAAAGCCGTTTCGCATGGTTAGGTGTTCAAGTGAGGTCATATCCGATATGAATGAGATATCCTGACCGGGACAGTTCACGGACAGGGACTTTAGTGGAAGGGATGCTATCGCATCAAGCCCGTCATAACCCCATATGCCGCTTATCTCCAGTTCTTCGAGTGCGGTGCATCCCGATAGGAACGAGAGATCGGCACTGTCCTGCGAGAGAATGGACAGCTTCTTTATTTTGTCGGTCTTGAAATTATGTGTCTCAAATTCTTTCTCTGCGATGATGCCCGCTTCATCGAGAGTGGGGATATACAGAGTTGAGCCTGTGACATCCCTGCAGGGCTTGTCCATATACACGCCGATATGATGGATATCACATTCCGTGAACATATCGAGTTTGCTGTCTGCACCGTACATCACAAGTCTGTCAAGATGGAGCCGTGACAGCGCGGTCAGTTCTTCTGCGGTCATGCCGCCCACATAGATATACAGCGTATCGAGCGGGAACAGGGACAGAGAAGATATATCGAGCTCCGCATACTTCGGGACATACATCGTGTGTATATCGGGCATTTCCTCTGCGAGCTTTTTAAGGTCATACCGCTTGCTGTCCGATGATGTGTATATATATGGCAGGATAACGTCAAAGTCCGCAGGGTCGGGCTCATTCATCGGGCGGATATCATCTTTGCGGTATTCGGGGATATGAGGCATGAAATACACAGAATGTGCCGCACGGTCATATGTGATGTCCGCATTGCCGCCGACGATGCCTTCCTTTGCTATGCAGCGCTTGCCCATGCCGTCGATGATATATACATCGGCGTATATTATGTCATCTCTCACCGAGTATCCTATATCCACACATACATATTTGTTCTTTGGCACCAGCCGTTCACGGCGCACGAGTTCGCAGGCATATTCAAGCACCTTTGAGTCATGGGGCGGCTTGCCGATGCCGTTGTATTTGAGCCTGAAATGTACCCACCCATCGCAGTCCTCATCTATATCAGGGCAGTTAAAGCCTGTCATAAGCTGATACTCCTCAAAGGACAGGGCACTATCCTTCAGTTCATCTTCGTAGGAGATAAATATCAGGTTGTCATCGTCCTCTTCCTGTATGATATGCCTAAGTGCCGATTCGTAACGATCTGATGTGTTATAGTACCAGGACTGCCTGTAGGTCGTGATATAGAGCGCATCGTTGAAAGCAAGATAGTCGTCCTCCTCGGAATACATCATGGCGAGAAAGGATATGGGCGGCATAGTCAGAGAGTATTCCCCGGAGGTGAATAACGGTATCTCCTGCTGTTCAGCCTCTGTAACTACAGGTGCGGTCGTTGTATATTCAGGATAATAAGGATTAGGATTAGGACAGCCTGTGAAGGTCACGGCGCATACAAGCGCCAGCACAGTTATATATTTATTCTTCATGCAGTCTCCTTTAGTCTCTGTAAAGATATACATCGGCTTCGTCACCGCTGTACAGATATGCCGCAGTGATAAAGTTATCGCCCACATCGAGCTCATGCACCGAGGTGTCCATATATAGCCTGCCGTCGGTGATGTATACGGTCTCCACCATACCCGAGGGATAGTCGATCTGTATCATGCTGTATCCGGCGAGACTGCCGTCACGTTCGAGCAGGGCAGGGAAATAGGGTATCATACCGTCATATCGGCTGATGAAGCTGTATGTGTCGGGCAGACCGTCGGTGCCGTGTCTGATGCAAATAAAGTCATAGTCGCTCTTCGTGATATCGTCTATATTCCCGCACATCGCGGCGGCATCATCTGCCGTGGACAATGCTCCCGTGAAGTCCGAGGGCTTAGGGAGCTCACCCACCAATATATCAAGGGTAAGATCCGGTATATCCATGTCCGAAAGCGGCGATATGTCGTTATAGTAGCCCTTCCACGGATCAACGAGGGTCAGCTTTTCAAGCGATGTACACGCCTGTATCCCCTCAAGCCTGAATTTAAACGAGGTGCTGATGTACAGCTCCCGCAGTGTGGGCAGGAACAGCTTGTCGGATTCTGTGTCACAGTATATCACCTTCAGCCTTTCCAGGGGCAGGCGGGACACATCAGGGCAGTCATTTCGCACATACAGGCTTTTGAGGGTGTCCATGCTCGATATGAATGATATATCACATTCGGGGCAGTTTATTGTCAGGGATGATAGGGGCAGCAGCTCGATGATATCGGCACGGTCTATGGACATACTGCTTATGTCGAGACTGTCAAGTCCTGCAAAGCGGCGAAGGAAGGATATGTCCCTGCCCGTGAAGATAAGTGACAGCTTCTCCAGATCTGAGGGCGCCTTTGCGATATCGTCACTGTTTGCGGCGATCATACCCAGTTCTTTGAGAGAGGGTATACTCTGTGCGGATGATGCGACAGCACTGTCGTATCTGTCCATGTATACGCCGATATACGGTATATCACAATCGGAGAACATGGAAAGCTCTCTTTGTGGGCAGTACATGACCAGCTTGTCAAGTCCTGTTCTGCTCAGTCTGATGAGATCATCGTCGGACATATCGCTCACGTCGATATACAGCGTATCGAGCGGCAGCCTTTCAAGCGCGGATATATCAGCATCTATGCCCTTGGGTATATACAGCGTGCGTATCTGCGGCATGCTTTCGGCTATGTCCGAAAGGCTGCGGCGCTTGCTCCTGTCGGTGCTGTATACAAAGGGAAGCACCGCATCATATCCCGACGGGTCGGGGTGCATACGGCTGAGATATGTGCCGGTCTCGTCCATATATGCAGGGCTGTGCGGCATAAGATACAGCGACCGTGCGCTGCTGTCAAGGGCGGGGGCATCGGGCTCCGACAGCTTCTCGTTCCTGATTGCCGAACGTACACCGAGCACGTCGTATATGTCAGCATTTATGAATATGTCGCCGTTATCGTCCTTCCAGTACGATATTTCCGTATATACAGTCCCGTCTATGGGCACGAACCTTTCATACCGCAGGCGCTCGAGGGCATAGGTGAGCACCTCTGCGGCACAGCCCGCTCCCTCTGTGATGGGCTTTACAC
>JAFPPJ010000438.1 GCA_017410745.1 Oscillospiraceae bacterium | reverse complement strand
CAATGAATATGAAAAACTATCCGGTTGATCCCGAGCCGATAGTATACGGCGAGGGCACTTCATCAAGGAAAACAGAATATGCTGATCCAGAGCGGGAGCCCGTCCCCGATGTGATAGTCGTAGACGCCGAGGAGCCCTCATCCTGTGAGGACGATTCCGCGGACAGACGAAAACTCATTACAGGTGCGGTGATCACCGTGCTTGCTGTGATATGGCTGTATATCATGTTCCTTGCGGACTTTGAGACCGTAGGGAAGACAGGCTCCGATGACCGTGAGATGCGAAAGAGCGATATCTCCGTGAGTGAGATACTTGAGGAATACCCCGCGCTCATACCCGACGGTGTGCCGGAAGGCGGCGAGGGATGGCAGGGCGAGTTCGACTGGTATCACAGCATAGTGGAGCTCCCCGAGGTGCAGAAGGCGGTGCTCGATGTGCAGCAGCCGGGGCTCACCACCCCTGTCATAAGCGGCGAACTGTCGAGCTTTCTGGATAAAGGTGCACCGAATGCTGATTCAGCGGTCGTGCGCTACACCGCAGACGGCAGCACGAGCAAGCTTGAGATAACCACATTCTATATACATTCCGACAGCAGGTCTACATACCGCGTCACCGAAACTATAGCCTATGACTTTGACGATATGGACAGGGATGATTTCCTGTATTACGACAAGAAGGCGGACTCATATGCCACCATATGGCATGATGCGACCTACCATTACCGTATAGAAATGATGCCGGACGGCGGACACGCGGAAACGGACATATCCAAGGAAGATGCGGTATATCACCACAGCGGGATTTTCGGCCTGATACGGGATACCTATGAAAACAGCTGATCGAATATGGACAGATACTACACCGGAAAGGTGGGAGAGGAGCTTACCGCCTACTATCTCTCACAGGCAGGCTATACCATACTCTGCCGCAATTACCGGATACGGGGCGGTGAGATAGACATCATCGCCGCAAAGGACGGCATCATCGCCTTTGTCGAGGTCAAGACCCGTGCGGAGGACGCATGGGAAAACGGCGCGGCGGCGGTGACACGCCGCAAGAAGCGGCTGATAATGTCGGCTGCCGAGCGCTATATGCTCGAAAATGACATTGATATGCAGCCGCGCTACGACATAGCCGAGGTAACGATGCGCGGCATGAAGCCCATACGGCTCAATTACCTCGACAACGCATATGATGCGAGCGAATAGGAAAACATGCATGACACATGCATTGATATAGAAGGGAAAGATGAATATGTATTACAGAAGTACAAGAGACAGCAGCCTGAAGAAGACCTCCGCAGAGGCTATCGTTGCAGGAATATCCACCGACGGCGGACTTTTCGTCCCCGAGGAGATACCCTCTCTCACATCCGCTGAGATCAAGGCTATCGCAGGCATGAGCTATCCCGAGAGAGCAGCGGCTGTATTCTCGAAGTTCCTCACCGACTTTACCGATGCAGAGCTCAGATACTGCACCGAGAGCGCATACAATGACAAGAGCTTTGACCACGCATCCATCACCGAGATATCCCATCTCTTTGACGGCACATATGTGCTCGAGCTGTGGCACGGCCCTACCTGCGCATTCAAGGATATGGCGCTGCAGATACTCCCCTATCTCCTCACCACTTCCATGAAGAAGCTGTCCATAGACAAGAAGGTTGTCATACTCGTTGCCACCTCCGGCGACACGGGCAAGGCTGCACTTGAGGGCTTTGCCGATGTAGAGGGCACTTCCATTATGGTATTCTATCCCGAGGACGGCGTATCTGCTATGCAGAAGAAGCAGATGACCACTCAGGACGGCAAGAACGTGAGCGTATGCGCAGTCAAGGGCAATTTCGACGACTGCCAGAACGGTGTCAAGGCTATATTCACCGACGACAGCGTGAAGGCTGCACTTGCCGCAAAGGGTCAGGTATTCTCCTCCGCAAACTCCATCAACTGGGGCAGACTTGCACCTCAGATAATCTACTATATCTCCGCATATGCAGAGCTGCTTGAAAACGGCGACATAGCAGAGGGCGAAAAGGTGAACATATGCGTGCCTACCGGCAACTTCGGAAACATCCTCGCCGCATACTATGCTAAGCGCATGGGTCTGCCCGTGAACAAGCTGATATGCGCATCCAACGCAAACAATGTCCTCACCGACTTCATCAACACCGGCATATATGACCGCAACAGGGACTTCCACACCACCATATCCCCCTCTATGGATATACTCATCTCCTCCAACCTTGAGAGACTTCTCTATATCATGACGGGCAGCGATGCGCTCATCCGCGAATGGTTCGGCAAGCTCGCATCCGAGGGCAGATATGAGGTCAATGACGATGTAAAGGCACAGCTCGCCGCCGACTTTGCAGCAGGCTGCTGCGACGATGCCGCTACCAAGGCTGCTATAAAGGAGATATACGACAAGTACTCCTACACCCTTGACACACATACCGCTGTGGCAGTCAAGGTATACGAGGATTACCGCAAGGCTACCGGCGACAACACCAAGACCATCATTGCATCCACCGCATCCCCCTACAAGTTCGGCACGGCTGTGCTCGAAGCCCTCACAGGCAGCGCACCCGAGGATGAGTTTGACAAGGTGGACAAGCTGCACGAGCTCTCCGGCTATGATGTACCCGCATCCCTTGACGCTCTGCGCACCAAGGCGATACGCTTCACCGGCAGTGTTGACCGTGACGGCATGAAGGCATTCGTACTCGCCGAGACAGACAGGATCTGATGAGCTTATTCGTTATAGCCGACCTTCATCTGTCGCTCACATCCGATCATCCGATGGATATTTTCCCAGGATGGGAGAACTACACCGAGCGTATACGCGACAACTGGCTCATGCTCGTAAAGCCCGAGGATACCGTGGTGATACCCGGCGATATATCGTGGGGCATGAGCCTTGATGCGGCAAAGGAAGATCTTGCTTTCATAAATGCCCTGCCCGGCAGAAAGATAATCGGCAAGGGCAACCATGACTACTGGTGGGAAACGGTGGGCAAAATGACCCGTTTCTTTGAGGCCAACGGCTTTGACACGCTGAGTATCCTGCACAACAACTGCTACGCATACGAGAATATCGGGATATGCGGCACACGGGGCTGGGTAAACGACAACAGCGAGGCGGCAGATGCCAAGGTCATAGCAAGAGAGGTGCAGCGGCTGGATGTCTCCATCACCGCCGCAGAGAATATGGGGCTCGAGCCCGTGGTATTCCTGCATTATCCGCCCTTCTTCGGCACAGAGCGTGCCGATGATATCGTGGAGGTGCTACACCGTCATAATATCAAGCGCTGCTACTACGGCCATGTTCACGGCAGGGCGCACAGCCGTGCCGTCACAGGGCTCACCGAGTGCATAGACCTGCGCATGATCTCCGCCGACCACCTGAAATTCATACCCTATAAGATAATGTGAGCGGCAGACAAACTGCCGCCTGAAGACACTCAAAGCCTCCTGCTAATGCAGGAGGCCTTTTTGTTAAAGTATCACTGGTCGCCCAGTATCATCTCACAGGACTTTTCAAGTGCCATTTCGAGAT
>JAFPPJ010000437.1 GCA_017410745.1 Oscillospiraceae bacterium | reverse complement strand
TACAATATACGCACATTCTCCTTCTGCTCTATCTCCGTCAGTTTACGGAGTATCTCATTTTCTACAGTCATATATCCTCCCCGGGCAAAGCCCGGTGTTACCCGGTACGCATTCGCACAAAGCCCGTCATACTATCCTCGGAGTCTGTATAAGTTCAAGTGGTTATTCGGTACGCATTTGCACAAAGCCTATCGTACTATCCTCGGAGTCGGCAAAGCCGGCAGGCTGAGCCTGCACCCACCCGCCGGGCAAAGCCCGGATTTACCCGGTCGGCAAAGCCGACAGTTACCCGATACGCATTTGCACAAAGCCTTTCATATTATCCTCGGAGTCGGCAAAGCCGACGGTTACCCGATACGCATTTGTACAAAGCCTTTCATATTATCCTCGGAAGTGTTATTAGTGAATTTTATAATCTTGGTCGTATGATAATAGAAAAAGCTGCTGTGTGTTGCACAGCAGCCACTTTTAGGTGAAACTCAGTTTACCTTCTCCTCGATGTAGGAAACGATGTCGCCGAGAGTCTTGATCTTCTGTGCATCCTCGTCGGGGATGTCGATACCGAACTCATCCTCAAGTGCCTGGATAAGATCTACTACATCCAGGGAATCTGCGCCGAGATCAGCAGAAATATCGGTAGTAAGCGAAAGTGCATCAGCATCAGCGCTGAGTACCTCTACAACAAGATCCTTTACCTTATCAAATATCATTGGTGTATCCTCCTTGAATCCTTCTGACCGGGAAGTTAATTTTCCGAAAACTCACCGATCGACCTGAATTTATTATATCGTGACTGGAGTAATTCGTCAATATCTTTTGTCATTTTCTCATTCAGCGATTTAGACAAAAATCTGTGGATATTTTCGGCTGTTATTTCCGGGTCGGTATGAGCGCCGCCCTCGGACTCCTCTATAACAGCCTCTGCCACCTTTAGTCTGACGGCATCCTCAGCCGTGATATGCATTATGTCGCAGGCTTCTCTTTCCTTCTGTGCATCCTTCCACAGCAGAGAAGCAAAGCCCCTCGGGGATATGACGGAGTATATGGCGTTCTCGAGCATCGCGAGCTCATCGCACACGCCCAGTGCCAGCGCACCGCCGCTGCCGCCCTCACCGAGCACAACGGATATAACGGGCACGCGCAGCTGCATGAATTCGTACAGGCATCGTGCGATAGCCTCGCCCTGGCCTCTCTTCTCCGCATCCACGCCGCAGTATGCGCCGGGGGTGTCGATGAAGTTTATGACGGGTCTGCCGAACTTCTCCGCCTGATGTGCGAGCCTGAGCGCCTTGCGGTATCCCTCGGGATGGGGCATCGCAAAGTTTACCTCCTTGTTCTCGTACACATCTCTCCCCTTCACCTCTGCGATGATGGTGACTGGTATGCCGTCAAGCCTGCCTATGCCGCCGAACACTGCCTTGTCATCGCTGAAAAGGCGGTCGCCGTGCAGCTCATACACATCGGTGAATATCATGGGGATATAATCCTTTACCGTCGGTCTGTCGCGGTGACGTATCAGCGTCAGACGGTCGAAGGGTGTGAGCGTATCCATTATCCGACCTCCTTTCTGTGAAGACGGATAAGATGTGCTATGGTGCGGCGCATATTTCTCCGTTCAACTATCATATCCACAAATCCGTTTTCAAGCAGGAACTCTGCCGATTGGAAATCCTCGGGGAGCTGCTGCTTTATCGTGCCCTCTATAACTCGCCTGCCCGCAAAGCCTACGAGCACCTTGGGCTCGGCTATTATCACATCTCCAAGCGATGCGAAGGAGGCAGTAACGCCGCCTGTGGTGGGGTCTGTGAGCACCGTGATGTACAGTCCGCCCTCTTCCGAGAACTTAGCCGCAGCGCCGCTGGTCTTTGCCATCTGCATAAGGGATACCAGACCCTCCTGCATACGCGCGCCGCCGGATGCGGTGAATATGACGATGGGCAGCTTTTCCCTGCCTGCAAGCTCGAATGCACGGGTTATCTTCTCGCCCACCACGCTTCCCATGGAAGCCATCATGAAATGCGAATCCATCACTGCTATCACGCATTTCTCGTTGTGTATCGTGCAAGTCCCCGTGAGTACGGCTTCGGGAAGACCTGTCTTCTCTCGCAGCTCCGCTATCTTATCCTCATATCCGGGGAAGTCTATGGGATTGAGGGAGGTCATGCCTGCCTCTGTCTCAATAAAGCTGTCCTTGTCACAGGTCATCCTGAGGCGGTCACGGGCTGTCAGACGCGATGAATAGCCGCAGTTCGGACATACCTGCATATTCTCCTGCATGGTCTTGCCCGGGGTGGTCTTCTGACATCTCGGACATTTGAAGTCCGGATCCTTTTCCTCATTGTAGAATTTCTTGGTGACCTGTTTGAACAGTTCCTCCATGGTCATTGTGCCAACACGTCCTTGTATTGTATAAGATCACATCCCAACATATGTGTTGGAAGTGTTGAAAACATCTGTACGGCTCAGCTTTCGGATGAAAGCAGGGTATTCAGATAATTGTTGTCATATGAGCCTTCGCAGAATACCGGGTCACGGATGAGCGAAAGATCAAAGTCAATGTTCGTATCCACGCCCTCCACGATAAATTCCGACAGCGCCCATTTCATCTTGGCGATGGCATCCTTCCTCGTGGGTGCGTGTACTATCAGCTTTGCGATCATGCTGTCATAGTAGGGAGTGATGGTATAGCCCTGGTATATCGCACTGTCTATGCGCACGCCCGGGCCTCCGGGTATGTGCAGGGCGCGTATCGTACCGGGTGAGGGACGGAAATTCTCCGAGGGGGTCTCCGCATTGATGCGGCATTCGATGGAATGTCCCCTTACAGCGATGTCTGTCTGCTTGAACGGCAGCGGCAGACCCGCCGCGATATTTATCTGGGCGCGTATCAGGTCAACGCCCGTGATCTCCTCTGTGATGGGATGCTCCACCTGTATGCGGGTGTTCATCTCCATGAAATAGAAGTTCTTGTCCTTGTCCACGAGGAACTCTATCGTGCCCGCATTGGTATATCCGCAGGTTATGGCAGCCGCCACCGCCGCACGTCCCATGCGCTCACGCAGCACAGGTGTCATGATGGGCGAGGGCGTCTCCTCGAGCACCTTCTGGTTCCTTCTCTGCAGCGAGCAGTCGCGCTCACACAGATGCACCACATTGCCGTGATTGTCCGCAAGCACCTGGAATTCGATATGCTTGGGATTTAGTATCAGCTTCTCCATGTATATGTCATCGCATCCGAAGAAGCAGCCTGCCTCAAGGCGGGCAGCCGTCATGGCAGCCTCAAGCTCCGCCTCGCTGTCCACACGGCGGATGCCTCTGCCGCCGCCGCCTGCAGATGCCTTTATCATCACGGGGTAGCCTATCTGTCTTGCGAGCGCCTTCGCACTTTCAAGCCCCTTGAGCACGCCGTCCGATCCGGGTATGACAGGCACGCCCGCATTCTTCATCGACATCTTTGCGTTTGCCTTATCGCCGAGAGCTCTTATGGCACGGGGCGACGGCCCGATGAATGTGATGCCGTTATCGGCGCACAGCTGTGCAAAGTCCGCATTCTCCGACAGGAAGCCGAAGCCCGGATGTATCGCATCCGCGCCCGTCATCTTCGCCGCTTCGATTATCGCGGCGGCATTAAGATAGCTGTCCTTGGTGGCGGGAGGGCC
>JAFPPJ010000436.1 GCA_017410745.1 Oscillospiraceae bacterium | reverse complement strand
TAACAGGCTTTTCGTGAAAGGGGCAGGCAGTAGCGGCGCTCTTGCCTGCAAAGGGGACAAAGGGGACAGCACACTGCGATGCGGTGTGCTGTTTTTCTATTATACACTGTCTTCAGGTGCCGCCCGATTTTTCTCATACGGGGGTTGACAAACCGGTTTTTATGATGTATAATATTTAAATCATGGGCGATAGATCATACAAGGAGGCAGGACTTATGACAGCCATGGCACTCATCGTCATAATTATTATCGGTACAGTCATTATTAACGGCTGCGCCACCTTTTGTTCTGCCCAAACGGTACCGATACATGAGATGAACTGATGTAAATGTTGTATCCGCGCTCCGGCAGACATCCTGCCGGAGCTTTTTTCATGGGTACTGCCCGTGCGGACGTACCCCCACCCTCTCCCCTACAGGGAGACAAAAAGGAGACATATATGCTTACTCTCGACAAAGTTTACCAGGCGAAATACATCCTCGATAAGGTGATAAGACAGACCGACATCATCCCCGCGCCCAAGATAGACCCGGAGTCGCAGATATTCCTGAAGACAGAGAATCTGCAGATAACCGGCTCATTCAAGGTGCGCGGCGCATACTACAAGATGTCACAGCTCACGGAGGAGGAGAAGGCAAAGGGCGTTATCGCCTGCTCCGCAGGAAATCATGCCCAGGGCGTTGCCCTTGCCGCTGCAAAGAACGGCATCAGATCGGTGATATGCCTTCCCGACGGCGCACCCATATCCAAGGTAGAAGCCACACGCAGCTACGGTGCGGAGATATGTCTTGTGAAGGGCGTGTACGATGATGCCTACGCCGAGGCTCTGCGCCTGAGGGACGAGAAGGGCTACACCTTCATCCACCCCTTTGACGACGAGCTGGTCATCACCGGACAGGGCACGATAGGACTTGAACTGCTCGAACAGCTCCCAGACATAGACGCTGTCATAGTCCCCATCGGCGGCGGCGGGCTCATATCGGGCGTGGCATTCACCATAAAGTCCCTTAACCCCGCTGTCAAGGTCTACGGCGTGCAGGCGGCAGGCGCACCGAGCATGTTCAATTCCATACATGATATGAAGATAGAGCGCCTTTCGGGAGTATCCACCATAGCCGACGGCATCGCAGTCAAGGAGCCGGGCGAGAACACATTCCGCTATGTTTCGGATTATGTGGATGAGATCGTGACCGTATCGGATGATGAGATATCCGCTGCCATACTCGCACTGATGGAGCAGCACAAGCTCGTGACGGAGGGCGCAGGCGCTGCATCGGTGGCAGCCGCAATGTTCGGCAAGGTGCAGATCAAGGGGAAGAAAACGGTCTGCCTGCTGTCGGGCGGCAATATAGACGTTACCATACTTTCACGCGTCATAAGCCGCGGTCTGCTCATGACGGGTCGCACATACTCAATGAATATCGAGCTTATCGACAAGCCCGGCCAGCTCCTCGACGTTTCCCGCATATTTGCGGAGCTCGGCGCCAATGTTATATCCGTACATCACGAACGTGCCAACGAGGGCAGCGCAGTAAACGGCTGCTATCTGCGCATCACGCTTGAGACACGCAACTATGAGCACATCGCCGAGATAAAGAAGGCGCTCGATGCCCACGGCTACAAGATCGTGATATGATCGGTAAACGGTATACTCCTCAGACAGCATGCCTGTTCTGAGCCCGAAACAACTTACAGGGGGAAATATGGAAACGACACTTTACACGAATGACATCGGCTGCTATCTGCAATGCAGTGATATCATCGACTTTGACAACGAATCGGTGGCACAGCTTGCCGATAAGCTTTACAGCGAGTCAGACGGCGAGACGGACTTTGTCAGAAGAGCTTATGAGTATGTGCGTGACCGCATCTCACATTCTGCCGACATCGGAGCAGACGAAGTGACCTGCACGGCATCTCAGGTGCTCAAAGCAGGTCACGGGATCTGCTTTGCAAAATCGCATCTTCTTGCTGCGATACTCCGAAGCAGGTGCATCCCTGCCGGATTCTGCTATCAAAAGCTCGTGCTCGACGACGATGCCGAAGTGCCGGAGCTTATCTATCACGGGCTCAACGGTGTATATCTCAGAGAGCATGATAAATGGATAAGGCTTGATGCAAGAGGAAACAAAGAGGGCGTGAATGCTCAGTTTGGCATCAGCACCGAGCAGCTCGCCTTCCCTATTCGCCCGGATAAAGGCGAAGAGGACGGTTTCACCGTCTATCCCGCGCCGGACAAAGAGATAATAAAGGTGCTGACATCAAATATCTCCCGAGCGCAGCTTTGGTCTGAACTTCCGATGCAGCTCGAATACATCAGAGAGCATCGGGACAAATTTTGATGTAAAAATTTAAGTGAGGTGTCAGGATGAGAGCATTCGGATACTATGTCGTAAAGCCGCTGCCTGCTCCCGGATGGTGCGGGCTTGGCGCAGAGAGCATACTGTCGGTGAGCGAGAACGGACTTAGCGAAAAATTCCCCGATCTTGAAAGATGCTTCTATATAAACAAGCCGAGGAATCTCAGGGAGGAATACCGCAGATATCTGGGACTTGATGAAAAGAGCTTCAATGACTTCTGCGGCATGACAGCGCAGCTTTTCGACAGCAGGCGGCTCACGACGGATATGCGCTTTCGCTCGGCGGAGGACGCATTTGCGCTGTGCGCTCTTGTGCATCTGCAGAAGCATAAGATCGTGGGGATATACACCGATGATGAAATATTCGCAGAATATGAGCGCGAGGGCACATTTGACCTTATCGGCACCGCTGAGGATACGTCCCGCCCGAAAAGGCTGCTCGGCTGTGATATACTCGGCTGTGAGGCGCTCGATGCAGGGTATTTCTGCTTTGATACATATATCATCAATTCGCTGTATGAGGTGATAACCGAACAAGGCGGCAATCTCATCACCGACAGGCACACCGCCCTGATACAGAACCCCTACAATGAGACAAAGGAGTTCTGCGGCATGATACAGGGACAGGGCGAGCCTGTGATATGGACGCCCTTTGAGGTATACGAGATAGAATGAGCAGGCAGCGGCTGTCTGTTGCCGGTGGTCAGTGGGCAGTTGTTCGTGTGTTAAGTCAGGACATGGACTGTCTGAAAATCATGATTTTTTTATGCACCTGCCCGTTTTCGGACGGTTTTCGGGGGCAATTGCTCAAAAAAGGGGCAGTTGCCCCCGTTTTTCGCGATTTTACCCCGTTTGACAAGCCTCGCAGGATATGGTATGATAATACCATGGCAGTGGTCGGTGGGCAGGTCAGCACATAGGTAAGTGATGGTTCTGAGATATGTCTGCTGCATGCACATCGCTCTATCTTATGCTCCGAGGATAGTACTCCGGGTCTGTCTCAAGCACATCGGGTAACAGTCGGCTTTGCCTTTTGTGTAAAGTATCTTTATGCAAATGAACGTGACCGGGTCGCAAATCATACCGACTTGCAGGCAAATTTCAACGATATCGCTGCGGGCCGTGCCCGCCGAATGGATATGGACTCATCTGCTTTCCGAGGATAGTACTCCGGGTCTGTCTCAAGCACATCGGGTAACAGTCGGCCTTGCCTTTTGTGTAAAGTATCTTTATGCAAATGAACGTGACCGAGCCGCAAATCATACCGACTTGCAGGCAAACTTCAACGATATCGCTGCGGGCCGTGCCCGCCGACCTGACAAAGGCCGATGCTTTCGCAT
>JAFPPJ010000435.1 GCA_017410745.1 Oscillospiraceae bacterium | reverse complement strand
CTCGGGGGCGTTTTGCTCTGTTGATTTTATGCTGATTTCAGTTTAAAAAGCGATATTTCTCGTTGGTATCCTGTAATCTTTGTAGTGGATGAGATAGAGAACGAGGTAGCTTCTTCATTTGAGAAAGCACTGGTTGGTATCGACCGCAACAGATACTTTGATGAACCCAAGCTGATATATCATATTTCTTCTCACCGATCTGTTTAAGCGCTGTCTTTGCAAGAGCACTCAGATCATCTTTATTGTCCTTTGTGGCTTTCAGCTCCATAAGAACTCCCGGCAGCTTTTCTGCGTCTTTTTTGTATGCATAACCCGAACAAGAGGGCGATAAAGGCGCACAGATGAGGAGAAAAAATCGGCAGGTGGAGGGAGAAGGAAAGGGATAAACCAATTTTCGCCCGCTTCACAGCGGTCGAAAATAGTTTCGAGGGGAGACCTTGAGGGAGGAGGATGCCGATTTTTTGTCGGATTTTAGTTTTCCTCCTCCCTCATTGGTTTCCCCTCGTACCCAAGACAAATGAGTATGTCCCGACAATAGGCTACCGTTCAAAAGTCGCAAATTGACCCTACCGCACAAACACCCGTGCTATCCTATACTCCGAGGATAGTACTTCGTTTCCGCTCAAATACATCCCGAGGTAACCGTCGGCTTTGCCGACCCTTTTTTGTTATTACCTATTGTATTTTCCCCAAATAGGTGGTATAATCAATATAGTATATGTATGGAGGGTTTCTGATGGATTGGATACAGGCTGAAATATATACCACTACCGAGGGTATAGAGCCCGTCTGCGGGCGGCTGATGAATATAGGCATAACGGGATTTGTGATCCGTGACGCCAACGATTTCAAGGAGTTCCTTGAGAATAAGGACGGCAACTGGGACTATGTTGACCGTGACCTGATGGGTCTTGCCAACTGTGAGACCACCGTCACCTGCTATCTCACCAACGATGCGGACGGCATCGCACAGTTAAAGAGGATAAGAGCGGAAATGGAGGAGCTGGCGGCAGAGGACGACGACCTGAGATTCGGCAGGCTCCACACAGAGGTCATGAACGTGCGTGAGGAGGACTGGGCGAACAACTGGAAGCAGTATTTCCGCCCGTTCCTCGTGGGCAGCCGCCTTGCGGTGAAGCCCTCCTGGGAGGAGTATGACAATCCTGAGGGGCGCACGATACTTGAGATAGACCCCGAGTCGTCCTTCGGCACGGGACAGCACAATACCACAAGGCTTTGCCTTGAGATGCTCGAGGGCTACGTCAAGGGCGGCGAAAGGCTGCTCGACCTTGGCTGCGGCAGCGGCATACTTTCGATAGCGGCTATGCTGCTGGGCGCCGAGAGCGCGTATGCGGTGGATATCGATCCCAATAGCGTGCGCATAGCGAAGCAGAATGCGGAGAAGAACCATATCACCGCGGGGTATACCGCCACAGCGGGCAATATCATCACCGATGAGGCACTGCGTGAGCAGATAGGCACAGGCTATAAGCTCATCACCGCCAATATAGTAGCGGATGTGCTCATAGCTATGTCCGGGCTTTTCGGCGGATTCCTCACCGACGACGGCATCGTGATAATATCGGGCATCATACTCGAGCGCTGCGATGAGGTCATGCAGGCGATGGATGATGCAGGCTTCCGCCGCATAGCGATGCGCACCTCCGACGGCTGGGCAGCCGCAGCATTTGTCAAGAGAGAGGTACAGGGATGAGCTTCTCGCAGAATGTCAAGGAAGAGCTCTGCCGCTGTATAAGCGACCGTGACAGGGAGTACGGCTGCCTTTACGGGATGCTGCTGTTCTGCTATAAATTCGATGCGGACGAGATAGTGTTCCGCACGGAAAGCACTCTTGTAAGGGATATGTTCATTAAGCTGTGCAGCCGTGTGGCGGGCGTGAAGACCACGACAGAGGAGCTTCGCCTGCGCAATACCCTGTTTCAGATAAGCATACCCGAACAGGCGGACAGGGAGGAAATGATATTCCGTTTCCGTGTGGCTTCACGCAGCCTTGTCCACCGCATACAGCATGAGAATATCACCAATAACAATATATTTGCGTTCGTGTCGGGTGCGTTCCTTTCATGCGGCAGCATCACAGAGCCCATGAAGGAATACCACCTTGAATTTGCCGTGCCCTATGAAGAGCTGGCGGCAGACCTTACCGGCATACTTGAGAATATGGGCATATCCTCGGGCACCGTGGTGCGCAAGGGGATATATGTGATATACCTCAAGGGCAGCGAATCCATCGAGGATATGCTGACCATCATGGGCGCCACGGGCTCTGCAATAGAGCTGATGAACGTGAAGATACTAAAGGACGTGCGCAACAAGGCCAACCGCATCGCCAACTGCGACACCGCCAATATAGAGCGCACGCTGAAGGCCTCCCGCCGTCAGATAGAGGATATAGAGTATATCATGGCGCAGGGAGCGCTCGACAGCCTCTCCGATGAACTGAAGAATATGGCGCTGCTCCGCCTCGAAAACCCGGATGTGTCTCTTTCGGAGCTGGGTGCGATGCTCGATAAGCCCGTGGGCAGGTCGGGTGCCAACCACCGTCTGCGGAGGATATCCGAGATAGCCGATGCTATGAGAGAGGAGCGCGGAGATGCTGACAACTGACAAGGCTGTTATAGTGGAAGGAAAATATGACCGCATCCGTCTTGCAAGAGTGATCGATGCGGTCATTATATGTACGGACGGCTTCCATATCTTCAAGGACGAGGAGAAGAAGGCGCTGATACGGCATTACGCCGACAATGCGGGCATAATCATACTCACCGACTCGGATGCGGCGGGCTTCAAGATACGCAGCCATATCAAGGGCTTCGTGAAGGACGCATCCAGGATAATCAATGTATATATCCCCGATGTGTACGGCAAGGAGCGGCGCAAGCAGCACCCGTCGAAGGAGGGGAAGCTGGGCGTTGAGGGCATAGACGAGGCCACCCTTGAAGCGGCGTTCGTCCGCGCGGGCGTGACGGGCGGCAAGCCCCGCCCCCATGATATAGACAAGGCTCTGCTGTTCGAACTGGGGCTCACGGGCACGCCCGATGCCTCCGAGAGGAGACAGGCGCTGCTCGACAAGCTGGGGCTCCCCCACCTCATGACGGTAAATCCCCTCATG
>JAFPPJ010000434.1 GCA_017410745.1 Oscillospiraceae bacterium | reverse complement strand
GAGATACCTACATCGCCGTCCGAGCCTAATGTGATGAAGAATACCGCCATTGCGGGCATGCTCGGCTTCGTGCTGATATGCGGCATATATGTGCTGATATTCCTGTTCGATCACTCCGTTGAGACGGAAGAGGACATAAAGCAGTTCAAGGTGCCCTTCCTCGGCGATATACCCGAGGTACACGGCGCACAGGGCAAGAAGCATACGGGCAGGAAGGATACTCTGCTCGATGAGGAAAGTACGCTGCTTTCGGGCAAGATGCCGTTTGCGGTGTCTGAGTCATATAAGGCGATACGCGCAAGCATCATGTTCTCCCTTGCGGTGAGTGACAGAAAGATAATCGCGGTAACATCGGGAAATGCGTCCGAGGGCAAGTCCGTGACGGCATCGAATATCGCCATCACCCTTGCTATGACGGAGGCTAAGGTGCTCCTGATCGACGCGGATATGAGAAAGCCCGTACAGCACAGAAGATTCGGCCTCACCAATGAGCACGGCCTTTCCGAGGTGCTCGGCAGGATGAAGACCTTTGAGGGCGTAGTACACAGGGACGTCACCAAGAGGCTTGACGTGCTGACATCGGGCGCTATACCTCCCAATCCCTCGGAGCTCATGACTTCAAGCGTCATGAAGGCACTGCTTGCAGGCCTTGAACAGAGATATGACTATATAGTAATAGATACTCCCCCCGTAAACGTGGTCAGCGATGCCATAGGCATTGCATCGGAGATCGGCGGATATATCGTGGTTGCCAAGTACCATTCCACAAAGACCGACGAGGTATCCTATGCACTGAACACCATCAGACAGTCCGATGCGAATATACTCGGCATGATAATCACACAGGTGGAGCGTGCTCCCGGGGCATACGGCAAGTACGGAAAATACGGCAAGTACGGAAAGTACGGCAAATATTCCAAGTACGGCAAGTACGGCAGCTACGGTCAGGGCTACGGCTACGGATATGCATACGAGCAGGGCAGCGCGGACGTGACAGAGATACTCGGCGAGAAGCCGGCAGAAAAACAGGCGTGATGATGCGGTGCAGAGCTATACTCTGCACCGTTGATTTGATAAAGGGCTCCTTCTCGGTATGCGGGAGAGGATAGTAGGAGATGACAGCATGTATATAGATTTTCATTGCCATATTTTGCCTCAGATGGATGACGGCAGCGAATCGGTGGAGATGTCACTGGAGATGCTGCGCAGGGAAATGGAGCAGGGAGTAGACAGAGTGGTGCTCACTCCGCATTTTTACAGGCACAGGGAGGATCAGCGCAGCTTCCTTGCAAGGCGGCAGAGGGCGTATGACAAGCTCAGACGTGCGATGGATGCGGACGGCGGCAGCTTCCCCGAGCTGCGTCTCGGTGCGGAGGTGGCTATGACAAAGCAGCTTCGCTTCGAGGATCTGTCGGCGCTGTGCATACAGGGCACGAACACGCTGCTGCTCGAGCTGCCCTTTGAGTCAATGGGCTCGTGGTATGGCGACGTGCGCGCAATAATCGAGCGCAACACCGAGAGGGTGGTGCTCGCGCATGTGGAGCGTTTCAGGGATTCGCTGAAAAAGAAGGATCATGAGGAGATCATGGCGCTGCCGTGTCTCAAGCAGATAAACACATCTTCGGTGATAAGCGACGGCTTTTTCCGCAGGCGGCAGCTTATGAAATGGGTGGAGAACGGTGACGTGCATATCATCGGCACGGATGCGCACAATCTCACGAGCCGCCCCGTGGATATGCGCAGTGCGGTGAAGATAATAAAGGAAAAGGGATATTCCGCGCAGCTCAAGGATATGGTGGAGCGTGCGCGCAAGCTCTCGGGCTGATGCCGCAAATGAACCGTGCTTGCAAGGATATCCGGAAATGCTGATCCAAGTATGTTTGTAGATCCGGGCTTTTGCAATGTACAGGAAGATAACCGGCCTTAGCGGGCTTTAGCACAGCCCGCTTCGGGCGCGACTATATAGTATGACAAAATCACCTGCAATTCTTGAAAAAGGGTTGGCAGGCGTATTTTTTATGATATAAGCGGGCAGTGTCCGCGGCCACCTTTGAGTATGTTTTTTGGGACGGTCATAGATTAGCTTTACTACTTGTATTTACACCTGTTATATGATATAATATGTGCAGCGGGGCCAGAGAGAACAGAGCAGGATTCCCGGCGGAGGTGAGAAAATGCAGATAATAACATATCCGGATGTCGGTGCTGTACAGGAGGCTGTGCAGAATGATGAGCCTCTTATGGCGCTTATCAGCTTTGATGGCAATATGCTTTGATGAGCCATGCAGATGAAGCGGCAGAACATCATATACTTCTGATGAAAGCGGGTATGAAGGACACGGATATAGATAGATATTTCCGTATAGTTTTTGACAGGAGCGGTGCGGACTGGACGTTTATATGTCCGCCCGGATACAAGGATATACCATATAAGGAAAAGCGGATAGAGATGTTTTATAAGGATGGATTTGCGGTGATATCGGAATTCCTGCATACAGTCGGGTATCTGGTGGGGATAAATATACCGAAAAGATATGCTAGACATTTC
>JAFPPJ010000433.1 GCA_017410745.1 Oscillospiraceae bacterium | reverse complement strand
CTGTCAAGGGTGTATTTCTCCCTGAAATGCGCACCCATCAGACTTACAAAGCCGCTGAGCGCGGATGCCTTTTTGTTCTCACCGCCGATATATGTAGGTATGATGAGCTTGCCGCCCTTTTTGCATACACGGGCAAGCTCTCTCACCGCCGTCTCGGGGTCATCGAGCAGATGTATCACATTGCCCGCGATCACCTTGTCAAAGGTGTTGTCCTTAGCGTTGATATGCATCATATCGAGCCGCCTCACTCTGACATTGTCAAAGCCCGCGCATCTTTTCCTGCACTGCCTCAGCATCCCGACAGACATATCCGTCGCATATACGAGCCTGCAAAGCGGAGCGATATACTCCGTGATGCTGCCGGGCCCGCAGGCACATTCGAGCACTACGTCCCCTTCCTCTATCTCTGCTGCGGCAAGATCGCGCATACCTATGTATGACTTGCGGTTGACAGCCCGTTCAAATCCGTCATATGCAAATGCAATATTATCCCAGAACATCTTCGCTCCTTTCGTAGTGCTTCTTCATGAATTTCTCGAAATCCTCCGCAGACATAGGCCTGCCGAAGAGATATCCCTGAACGTAGTCGCAGCCCGACTGACGCAGTATCTCTGCCTGACCGTTTGTCTCCACGCCCTCAGCAATGGTCTCTATCTTCTTTGACTTTGCTATGCGTATGATAGCAGAGACTATCTCCTGCGATATCTTGTCCTCATCAAGGTACATGATGAAGCTGCGGTCGAGCTTGAGAAGTGTTATGGGGAGCTGCTGTATATAGCTCAGCGAGGAATAGCCCGTGCCGAAATCATCCATTGATATCTTTATGCCATACTCCCGCATCTCCTGCATCTGCATTATCGCATGGGTGATATCCTTGAGCGCAAGGCTCTCGGTAAGTTCCACATCAAGATATTCGGGGGCAAGACCGCTCCTGTCTATCGCATCCTGTATCATGCCCATTACATTCGTCTTATAGAAGTCTATCGCGGTAAGGTTCACGGATACCGTCACTGGCGGGAAGCCCTTGTCCTGCCATTCACGGTTCTGTCTGCACGCCTCATTGAGCACAAATTCGCTTATCCTCGTGATGAGCATAGAACGCTCCGCTACGGGGATAAAGTCTCCCGGCATGACCATAGAGCCGTCGGCACGAGGCCATCTGATAAGCGCCTCCATGCCGATGAGCGACCCGTCGGTGAGGCTTATCTTAGGCTGATAATAGAGCCTGAACTCATTGTTCTCGAGCGCACTTATTATATCCTTCTCCATGCCCGAGCGGTTGAGCTTGTTCTTCTGTGCGGGATCATACCTTACGTTGAGAGTATCGGTATTGACCGCTATGCTCAGTGCAAGCTCTGCGTGTTCGAGCACCTGTGCGAATTCCTCATGTTCGTCATCCGACATGAGCGTATATCCTGCGGTGATGGTGATATTATGATTTTCCAGTCCGCCGCCCCTGACCTTGCTGACACCCTTGCGCACGCTCTGCAGAAATTCTGCGGGGAGCGTATCGCTGCCGTCATATGCCATAAGCACGGCAAAGTTGTCTCCGCCTATCCTTGCGGCAAGTCCTCCCTCGGGAAGATTTTTCATCACGATCATTGCGATCTTTTTGAGCAGGTCGTTGCCCGTCTCATATCCGCAGGTATCGTTTATCGTGTGGAAGGAATTGACATCGAATACTATCAGCCAGTAATCGCTCCTGTACTGCTCATCGGCAAGGTTCATGGAATCGATCACCTGTGCGCCTATCATCATGAAGCGGTTGCGGTTGTTTATCTGCGTCACATCGTCGATGTATGCCATTTTCTCGATGATGCTGTCCTTTTCCTTCTCGATAGATATGTCTATGACCGCACCGCCCGTAAGTGTCACATTGTCACTGTATATGCGGCGGTACAGCAGCTCATACCAATGGTAATCACCGTCCGCAGACTTTGCGCGGAATTCGATCGAACGCACATCGTCCATGACCATATGATGATGTGCGAACACTCTGAACTTGTGCACATCATCGGGATGTATGATGCTTCTGAGCGTATCCTCGTCGAGATATGCATCCTCTGTGCCGATGCCGAAGAGTACGGCAAGCTGCTCGGAAACGAAATAATCATCACGCTTGTCGGATTTGAGCAGCAGACCTACACCCGACATCTCCGTGGCGATAGTATAGCGTCTCTCGGACTCCTCGAGCCTGTGAGAATACTCTATCAGCTCGTTCTTCATCCTTATCTGCTCGTTCATATTAGGGCTCAGAGACATCATGACCTCTGTCCCGTCAAGACGCACATACATCACGCTGGTCGACCACAGCGCGTTGACAGCCCCGCCCGTCCTGCACTGTATATTCCGCTCCACAGGACATTCCAGGAACGCCCTGAACTTTTCATCGTCGTCTGAGAACGCATCCTCGGGGAATATCCTGTCCATATACTTCTTATCGTACAGATCTTCGATAGTATAATGCGTCGCATCCCTGAAAGTATTGTTGGCATAGAACTGTCTGCGCTGCCTGTCCCATATCACGGCGAATACAGACATCTTGTCCACTGCATCGCTCATGCTCTTGAAGCGCCGCCTGTCTCTTATCGAGCGCAGATACAGCGTGATGAGCACGGCCGCAGCGCCGCAGCATGCAGCAAGTATCAGAAATTCCAGTATATATGCAAATGCGGTCTGTCCGAAATGTGCTGCTGTATAAGCAATTGATCTGATCGCTATGAACATAAGTACGGGGATGCAGGCAGATACTGCTATCTGACGCTTTGTGCCCTTTCTCATGCAGCACACCTCCTTTCGTATATACGACCGCGTATGTAGTCATAGAACGCCTATTATTATTATACATTTTTTTGCTAAAAATGTCAATAGCTTTTGTGTGTATATAACAAAAGACCCGAGACTGTAAGTCTCGGGTCGAAATCACTCAGATAATCAGTTGATAACGGTCTTCTCGGTCTCCTTGTCGAAGATATGCATCTTGTTGGGATCGAGTGCAACGGAGATCCTGTCCTGAGGACGTGCTGTGGAGCGGGGATCAACGCGTGCGGTAAGAGGAATACCCTCACATGTGAGATAGAGATAAGTCTCAGCACCCATCATTTCGGTGATCTCAACGTCAGCCTCAACAACACCTGTGGAAGCTGTGGAGAGGAACATCTGCTCATCGTGGATATCCTCGGGACGGATACCCATTACGATCTCCTTGTCAACGAGGGGAGAAAGGAGCTGATCGTCAACCTTGTCAGCGGGTACTTCTACATAGTACTTAACGCCCTTGGTGGTCTTGGTGTCCTCGGAACCGAACTCAACAGCATACTTGCCGTCGATGATCCTGAGGTATGCATCGATGAAGTTCATCTGCGGTGAACCGATGAAGCCTGCAACGAACTGGTTAACGGGATTGTTGTAGAGGTTCGACGGAGTGTCGATCTGCTGAACGATACCGTCCTTCATAACAACGATCCTTGTACCCATTGTCATAGCCTCTGTCTGGTCATGT
>JAFPPJ010000432.1 GCA_017410745.1 Oscillospiraceae bacterium | reverse complement strand
GGAGGCGTCAAGGCATGAACAAAAAGCTGACTGACAGGCTCAGGGATATGAGCGATACGAACCTGCTCCTTACTATCACTCTGTTCGTATTCGTTATAATGTATCTTTGTGCTGTCATATTTCTCGGAGAAGGCTTTTTAAAGCCGCAGACGTTCCTCAATCTGTTCAACAACAATGCATCGCTCATAATCATCTCCTGCGGACTGAGCCTCGTCATGATAACAGGCGGTATAGATATCTCGGTCGGCGGCGTCATGGCGCTGGTATGCATGAGCTGTGCCGTCAATCTCGACCTTAACGGCGGAAATGTATTCACGAGCCTTCTTATAGCGCTCTTCATCGGTCTTGCTTTCGGCATCGGTCAGGGTCTGCTCATCGCATATCTCGATATACAGCCGTTCATAGTCACTCTTGCGGGAATGTTCCTCGCTCGCGGACTTACAACGATAGTACACACCAATCCCTTCAATGTCGAGAACGAGCAGTTCGTTCATCTCAGAGAAACAAGAATAACCGTACCCGGTCTCGGAACGGTCAACAAGCACGGAAAATACATCCCCGCTTACATAGAGATAGGCGTTCTCGTTGCTGTTGCGGTAGTTATCATACTCTTTGCAGTGCTCAGATGGACAAAGACCGGCAGAAATTTCTACGCTGTCGGCGGAAATCCCCAGAGCGCACTTATGCTAGGCATCAACGTAAAGCGCACAAGATTCATCTCCTATGTTATCTGCGGACTTCTTGCAGGCATCGGCGGATATGTATACTTCATGCACGTAGGCTCCGGCTCACCGTCACACGCGAGCGGCGCCGAGATGAACGCGATAGCTTCATCCATAATCGGCGGAACGATGCTGTCGGGCGGTGTCGGAAATATCATAGGAACACTGTTCGGCGTGCTCTCGCTCTGCACTATCAAGGATATCGTTTCCTCGATAGGTCTTGACGACGCATGGTGGACAGGTATAACGATAGCTCTCATGCTCTGCATATTCCTCGTTATCCAGAGCGTTATCATGGTAAACAAGCATTCAAACAAACCCTCCGCGGACAGCACCGATAAAAAGACCGCAAAGAAAAGCGCGGGCTGATGTCCGATACTGACTAATGAAAGGATATGGTAATAATGACTTTCTGGTTTATTGTAGGTTCACAGTTCCTCTACGGCGAGGAGGCGCTTGCCAAGGTCGCCGAGGACGGAAAGAAGATAGCCGAGGGGCTTTCGGGGCTCCCCTTCCCTGTTGAGTACAAGCTCACGGCAAAGACCCCCAAGGAGATAGAAGATATCGTCAAGAAAGCGAATTTCGATGACGACTGCGCAGGAATAATCACATTCTGCCATACCTTCTCCCCCTCAAAGATGTGGATAAACGGTCTTGCACGCCTTCAGAAGCCGTGGCTCCACCTGCACACGCAGTTCAACAAGAGCATACCCAACGAAGAGCTGGATATGGATTATATGAATCTCCACCAGTCCGCACACGGCGACCGCGAGCACGGATTTATCGGCGCAAGGCTGAGGACCGCCCGCAGGATCATCACAGGCTACTGGAAGGATGAAAAGGTCCTTTCCCAGATAGCAGGCTGGCAGCACGCGGCAGTGGCAGCGGCATTCAGCAAGAACCTCGTTATCGTGCGCTTCGGAGACAATATGCGTCAGGTCGCAGTTACCGAAGGCGACAAGGTGGAGGCACAGATAAAGCTCGGCTGGCAGGTCAATACCATAGCTGTCGGCGATCTTGCAGAGGAGATGGATAAGGTCACCGATGCAGAGATAGACAGCCTTGTTGCGGAATACCGTTCACAGTACGATATGGACGACAAGGATATAGACACTATACGCTATCAGGCACGTGAGGAGATCGCTATCGAAAAGATACTTGTCCGCGAGGGCGCAAAGGCGTTCACCAACACCTTCGAGGATCTCCACGGCATGAAGCAGCTCCCCGGACTTGCAACACAGCATCTGCTCTCAAAGGGCTACGGCTACGGAGCAGAGGGCGACTGGAAGACAGCAGGTCTTGTGGCGATATTCAAGGCTATGTATCCCGAATGCCCCACAGCGTTCATGGAGGACTACTGCTACGATT
>JAFPPJ010000431.1 GCA_017410745.1 Oscillospiraceae bacterium | reverse complement strand
CTTCCTTCAATACATAATGGAATGATAAACAAGAAATATCATATCAAGAGAACCTATATACATTGTATAACAGTACATATACATTGTCAAGAGTTAAGGAAACACTGAATAAATCGAGGATGAAATGAGAACAACCTAAATAAACGCAAATAGCTCACAATAATGCATATCTACATATAAAAAATGCTTTGATTGTCAGTGTTTTCCTATAAATATATTGCACTTTTATCTATTATATGATACAATATAGAAAAATGCGGAAAGAAGGGGAAATATGAAAAGGATCGTATCTGTACTTACAGCCGCAGCTGCTGCTGCACTCGGACTGTGCCTTGCACCAAAGACCTATGCTGTGCCCGAGGCGCCGGATGTTGAGCTCACTGTAGAGAACCACGACCGTGCATCCATGAAATGGGATGACAACGGCGCAGACGGCTACACTGTGTATAAGCTCAAGGACGGCAAGTACAAGAAGCTAAAGGACTTCTACAAGCTCGACTGCACCATGAAGAACCTTAAAGCCGACACAGAGTATACCTATGCTGTCACCGCCTTTGACAAGAGCGGCGAGAGCGAGAAAACAGTCATAAGCTTCACCACTCCCGAGAAATGGATATATACTCACGGCAACGGCAAGAAATACGATGATAAAGACTACGACAACAGCAATGTATACCGCAGCCACTATGACGGCAGCGGCCTTGAAAAGTTCGACTTCTTCCCTCTGATAAAGAGCGAGTATGTAAAAGAGGACGGCAGGGATGCATATTCTGTATGCAGGGTAGAGCAGGATAAGGGTCATGTGTATATCTACTGCTACTATATCTATGTGTCGGATACACAGCAGATAGACTGCTTCCGCTTCGACAACGACGGCAATGGCGGAGAGACTGTCCATGTGGGAGATGTTCCCGAGAAGAAGCTTTTCATAGATGAGGACAACTTTTATTTCGGATACAGTTCAGGCACCGATAATTCGGGTGAACTGCCGCAGAATACAGATGCACTGATAATCAAGTCCGAGAAGAACGACAAGGGAGATATAGGCTTCAGGCGGATATATACCGGAAAAAATGCAGAGATAAGCGACATCATAAGCGACGGAAAGTATATATACTTTTTTGCTTCACCGTATATGGGCACAGTGTACGGATATGAGGGCGAAGAGACAGAGAACACAAGCGAGGAGAAGGCATATCTTTTCCGTGCTCCTGTGGATATCCCCGCTGCAGAGTTCAATGACAACGGATATATAAAGGATACCGATGCTACGAAATATACCGAGAAGAAAGCGGAATTTGACTATCCCTATAAGGATGATATGCTCGTCCTGGGCATGAGCGAAAAATATATATGGTATATCGTGCGTGAAAAGGACATGAGCGAAGAGGACGAGAAGAGCACATACGGCATATACAAGATATCCGCAGAGGGAGGAGAGCCGGAGCGCTGCATAGGTCTGAAATATAACACTTTGTCTGATGTGATCCTTTACGGCGGAAAGATATATCTGTTCGGTGACAACACTATATACAGTATAGACACGGGCAAAAAGCTCAAACCTGAAAAGCTCGTTGACATACCGGAAGATACTTTCCGTTTCAGTCTGTTCGATTATGATGTATACTACGGTATGCGCATCAAGGATCATCCGATGCAGGTATCCGACGGACACATCATCATCACCAGCGAATATATCAAGGACAAGGACAGGCTTGTGTACAATATCAAATGATTTTTTTTGAAAAAGGTATTGACATTTGCAGTTTTATTTGCTATACTATAGAATTGAGTGATAGTGTACTATGTACATTTGACGATTGAACGAAAAGGAGGAGAAGAAATTGAAGAGAACCTATCAGCCCAAGAAGCTTCAGAGAAAGAAAGAGCACGGCTTCATGAAGAGAATGTCCACCAAGAATGGCAGAAAGGTACTTGCCCGCAGAAGAGCAAAGGGCAGGAAGATGCTCTCATACTGATGATCTTTAAGATGACTTACACTTACTATCCTTCGTGTCATCCTCAAAAGCCCGCCAGGGCATTTATGTGATGCCGCGGAGGATATTTGTATAATTAGTAATTACTAATTGGTAATGAGTAATAAATTTTGTATAATTATATAATAATTATACAAATAGTAAATCTTGATAAGATGATAATATGATTAATACTATATAATTATATACTTATTGTATTATTTATTGTTACTATACTAAGTGTAAGTTTATATGAAAGGTCCCGACAAAAAGTAATTGCTAATCAAACATTACTAATTACTGATCTACTATTGATTATGAAGCGTTATAAGGTAATAAACCGCAACAAGGATTTTTTGAAGGCGTATAGGACGGGGAAATGCGTTTCCGGCAGGATATGCGCTGTGTATTTCAGGAAGGAGAAGCGCAACCGCATAGACGGTCAGCCCGTGCTGCGTGTCGGCATCTCCACCGGAAAGAAGATAGGCTGTGCAGTAGAGCGCAGCCGTGCAAGGCGTGTGATCCGTGCGGCGCTCAGGGAATGCCCTCTGCCAGCAGGATATGATGTTATCATCGCCTGCCGCGCAGGTGCAGTCAGCTGCAAGTCATATGAAGCTGCACAGTTTCTTCGGAAGAAAGTGCTTCCCGCTATGATGGAGAAAAAGGTATGAATATACTCAGACAGATATATATGCTGCCCATCCGTTTCTACAGGAAGTTCATATCCCCTATGAAGCCGCCGTGCTGCAGATATTACCCCTCATGCAGCAGATATGCTCTTACAGCTGTTGAGAAGCACGGCATCATGATCGGTACTGCGCTCGGTGTGTGGAGACTTCTGCGCTGTAATCCATTCTCAAGGGGCGGCGTTGACTATGTGCCGGAGAAGATAGAATTCAAAATCGGGCGCAGATCATAAACTACAAAATGTATTTTATGCAGGATAATATACAAATAGTATATCCTGTTGGAAAGGGTGTATGAACAATAGGAATCTCACAGATAATCGGTTATCCTCTCGGATGGCTGATGTGGCTGGTATATCAGCTTGTCAACAACTACGGCATCGCTATACTGATATTCACAGTGCTCATAAGACTGATGCTTTTCCCTCTCTCGGTAAATCAGCAGAAGTCAATGGCGGCGACGTCGGCTATAAACCCCAAGCTTGAACAGCTTAAAAAGAAGTATGCAAACAATCAGCAGAAGCTGCAGGAAGAGCAGATGAAGCTGTATGCAGAAGAGAACATCAACCCTATGGCATCGTGTCTGCCTCTGGTATTGCAGCTCGTATTCCTCTATGGTGTGTTCGATGTTATCTATAAGCCCCTTACACATATCATCAGACTTTCAAAGGATCAGATAGAGACACTCAAGAATGTTACAGCTCCCTTCTTTGAGGGCAACAGCAGCTTCAGCGCAAGACCCGAGCTGTATATCGTGAACACCGTGCAGAATCCCGCAAACACACAGGCATATCTGGATGCGGGCATCACACAGGAGGTCATCGACCGCATAGCAGGCTTCCATAACAAGCTGTTCGGCTTCATCGACCTGGGCATGATACCCAAGAGCGTATTCGACAACGGCTTCACATTCACCGCTGTGAACATAGGTCTCATAGCGATACCCATAGTGGCAGGTCTGATGCAGCTCTTCACCACGATATATTCCAATGCAAAGCAGAAGAAGCTCAACCCCGATGCGGCAAATCAGATGGCAGGCATGAACATGATGCTCTATGCAATGCCTCTCCTCTCCGTATGGATAGGTTTCACCTGTGCAGCAGGTCTCGGCTTCTACTGGATATGCTCATCTATCGTTGGTATAGTACAGATGGTGGTGCTCAATAAGATATATACCCCCGAATATGTACAGAAGCTCGTGGAGAAAGACAAGGAAAAGAGAAAGAACCGCAAGCGCAGCGGTCTCATGGAGAAATACAATGAGATGATGCGCGAGCAGATGGCTCAGCAGGGTCAGACACAGACAAGGAGCGAACCTGTGAACGAGGACGGCAAGCGTCTTTCAAATTCACAGATGAAGGAATACGAAAAGAAGATCATAGCAGAAGCAAGACGCAAGCAGGCAGAAAAGTACGGCGACAGCCTGGATGATTCTGAACCGGATTGAGAGGAGAATGATGATGAAGAAGCAGTTCACAGCTGACACAGTTGAAGAAGCAAGAGAGCTCGCAGCAAAGGAATTCGGCGTAGCACAGGACAGGATCGAATTCTCCGTTGTGGAGCAGGGCAAGAAGGGCATACTCGGCATAGGCAAGACCAGTGCTGTTGTAGAGGCATCATACGAGCCCACCAAGACAGAGATCGCTCTTGATTATCTCAAGAAGGTGCTCGCTGCTATGGATATAGAGAACGAGCTCACAGCAGAGGAGAGCGAAGAGGGCGTTGTCATCGAGATAAAGGGCGACACCACAGGCGCAGTGATAGGCAGAAGAGGCGAGACGCTCGATGCGCTGCAGTATCTCACAAGCATGGCTGCAAACCGCACCGACAAGGAATACTACCGTGTTACCCTTGACTCCTGCGATTACCGCGAGAAGAGGAAGAACACCCTTGAGCAGCTCGCTGCTAAGATATCGAGAAGCGTGCTCCGCACAGGCAGATCCATCACTCTCGAGCCCATGAACCCCTATGAGAGACGCATTATCCATGCGGCTGTCAGCGAGATAGAGGGCGTGCAGTCAAAGAGCGTAGGTGAGGAGCCTTACAGAAAGGTAGTCATATCCTCCGTAAACGGCAGGAAGGACAGACCCGACCGCCGCAGAGGAGACAAGCGCGACGACAGGAGAGGCGAGCGCAGGGAGCGCCGCAGAGAGCCCCATTCAATGGATCTTATGAAGACATCCTTTGAAAAGGACTACAAGAAGCCCAAGCCCGAGGACAGCCTTCTCACTGGCGACCTTTACGGCAAGATAGATATATAAGCGGCAACACCGCTATATAATACAGCAAAATAAATGGAGGGATCAGATATGAAAAGATCGGTACTTGCAGCAGCAATGTCAGTTATGGTACTTGCAGCAGGATGCTCTGCACCGGCAGGCAATAACAACAATGCACCTGCACAGCAGCAGGCAGCTCAGGAGAAGTACACATCTCTGTCACAGCTTGCGGGTAAGACAATAGGAGTGCAGACGGGAACAAGCATGGGCGATACTGTAAAGGAGGCTATCCCCACAGCAAGCGTAAGTCAGTACCGCAACTACACCTTCCTTATAGATGCGCTCAAGAAGGGCGAGATAGCAGCATTCCCCGGTGACGACCCCGTTATCAGAGAGATATGCGCAAAGGACAGCCAGCTCACCTTTATCAATGAGCAGGTAGACCCCGGCGACTTCGCATTCGCATTCCCCAAGACAGAGGAAGGCAACAAGCTGCTTGCAGAGTTCAACGAGTATATGACCAAGATAAAGAGCGACGGCACGCTCAAGCAGATGCAGGACAAGTGGACAGGCGCTAACGATGATGAGAAGATAGTACCCGACCACACTGCTCTCCCCGCAGACAAGGGCACGCTCAAGTTCGCTACCGAAGGCGACTATGCACCCTTCGACTATTTCAAGGACAACAAGGTAGTAGGTCTTGATATAGACATCGCTATCAACTTCTGCCAGGAATACGGCTATGGTCTGGAGATATACACCATGTCCTTCTCCGAAATCATACCTTCTATCCATGACAAGAAGTATGATTTCGGCGGCGCAGGCATCACCGTTACAGACGAGCGCTCAGAGCAGGTAAACTTCTCCGAGCCCGACTACTCCGGCGGTACGGTATTCTGCGTACTTAAGTGATCGGGTAAGGCCTTAGGCTGCCCGATATATCCTCGCAGCATAGGACGATCGTCCGAAGATCGAAAGGTCTTCGGACGATTTTACTTTGTATTCGATAGTAAAAAAACCACCCGACAGGGTGGTTTTATCAGCTTGCTCCGATCGCCTTGAATATCTCGAGGGGGAGCCGTGAAGCGCGCCGCAGAAAAGCCATGACCGACTTGGCCCATTCGGGGATGCCCTTCTTATTTGCCGCACAGTCTGTTATATCTATAAATGTATTGCACAACAGCACTGCTGCCGCAGAAAAGAGCCAGTTCCCCGTAATTATGGAATCTATGGCAACGACGATCGCATCGAATATATTCATTACTATGCCTACGGAAAGACGAGGGCATTTCGCGGTGACTATCATTCCGAGCTGATCTGCACCGCCCGTACTTGTCTCGGCAGATACTATCAGACCATATCCCACTCCCGACATACACGAACCGATGATCATGGACATTCCTCTGCCGAATAAGGGCTGTATCTCCGGATACGGAAGATCAAGGAGGATACCGAGGAGGAACATTGCCGCCACCGAACGCAGCGTGAAAGCATTGCCTTTGACCCGCCAGCCGTACAGGAACAGGAACAGGTTCAGCACAACAAGTGCTATTGTATTGGGGATATGCAAATAACGGTTTATCAGTACACACAGGCCTGTCATTCCGCCCACGGAGACACCGTGCGGATTGAGGAACAGCACATAGGCAGCTGCTGTGAACAACAGCCCTGCCCCAATGCGTATTATCCGTGTCCTGATGCTCATATTATTCATAATGATCCTTATCTGTACAGGGCTTAAAACACTACTCTGCTATTTTAACATATTTTTACACAGATAGCAAGTAGTTGTTATGAATTTTGTATAATCATAAGATTTTTTGTGGTATTTTTTATGCAGATTGACAATTTACAGCAAGCGGCAATTTTGCCGTTCAATATGATCCGTGCCGATAGGATTATACTATGTTCCACGTGAAACAGCGGGCGGATATACGATCTTATACTCATCGGAAAACCATCCGACAGAGGTCGGATTTGCCTATAAAAATTGATTTTCCCCTTGTATTTTTCAATAGAATGTGCTATAATATAGTAGGGTATCTATGCCCCATAGTTATGAGTAGAGAGGTCATATTATGTCCGAATTCAGTCTTGAAAATCAGAAGCTGATAGATAAGGATATCGACAAGGAAATGCGGGACTATTTCCTTGCCTATTCCATGTCTGTAATCATATCCCGTGCGCTGCCCGATGTGCGCGACGGTCTCAAGCCCGTTCACAGGCGTATACTCTACACCATGTTCGAGAACGGCCTTACCCCCGACAAGGATTACCGCAAGTGCGCCGATACGGTCGGTTCAGTGCTCGGTAAGTACCATCCCCACGGCGACGCATCCGTATACGATGCCCTCGTCAGACTTGCACAGGATTTCTCCCTGCGCTATCCCCTTGTAGACGGTCACGGCAACTTCGGCTCGCTCGACGGCGACCCTCCCGCTGCATACCGTTACACGGAGTCGAGGATGGAGAAGCTCTCCACGGAGATGCTCACCGATATAAACAAGGATACCATCGACTTCATGCCCAACTATGACGACAGACTCAAGGAGCCTGTTGTGCTCCCCTCCCGCTTCCCGAACCTTCTCGTGAACGGCTCTGTGGGCATAGCTGTCGGCATGGCTACCAATATACCTCCGCATAATCTGGTGGAGACCATCAATGCAGTGGAGTGTCTGATGAACGATCCGGATGCCACACTTGACGACCTGATGGAGCACATCAAGGGCCCGGACTTCCCCACCGGCGGAATCATCATGGGCAGGAAGGGCATACGCGCCGCATACGGCACGGGCAGAGGCAAGATAATCCTGCGAGGCAGGGTAGAGATAACCGAGCTTCACGGCAGGAACTGTCTGCTCATACACGAAATACCCTATATGGTGAACAAGAAGCGCCTTATAGAGAGGATAGCGGAGCTTGCCAAGGAGAAGCGCGTAGAGGGCATATTTGCTGTGCGCGACGAGTCCGACAAGGATCATGCAGTGCGCGTGGTCATCGAGCTCAAGAAGGATGCAAATCCCAATATCGTGCTCAACAATCTGTACAAGCTCACAGAGCTGCAGTCATCTGTCGGCGTGATCATGCTCGCCCTTGTGAACAACAAGCCCAAGCTCCTCACCCTCAAGGATATGCTGCAGAACTATATCGACTTCCAGTCGGAGGTAATATGCCGCCGCACGAAGTTCGACCTTGACAAGGCAGAGGCAAGGGCACACATACTTGAAGGTCTGCAGGTAGCAGCGGACAATATCGACGAGGTAATAAAGATATGCCGCACATCCCGCGACATTGCGGAGATACGCCAGCGCCTGATGGACAGGTTCGGACTTACCGAGCCGCAGGCAGAGGCTATCGCACAGATGCGCATGTATCAGCTCTCCAATATGGAGACGCAGAAGCTTGAGGACGAGCTCAACGAGATACACGCAAGGATAGCGGACTTCAAGGATATACTTGCACGTCACGAGAGGGTCATAGGCATCATCACCGAAGACCTTGAGGTAATAAAGAAGAAGTACGGCGACGAGAGACGCACCGACATAGAGAATGTCAGCGGCGAGGTGGATATCGAGGATCTTATCCCCGAGGAGGACTGCGTGATCACCCTCACCGACATAGGCTATATCAAGCGCCGCAGCGTGTCCGAGTACAAGACACAGAAGAGGGGCGGCAAGGGCGTATCCGCACTCAGGCAGAAGGAAGAGGATTTCGTACAGGAGATGTTCGTGGCATCCACACATGACGATGTGCTCTTCATCACCAACAAGGGCATCATGTACCGCCTGAGATGCTACGAGATACCCGAGGGCGCACGCACATCCAAGGGCACTAATATAATCAATATCCTTCCCCTTACCGAGGGCGAGAAGATAGAGGCTATGATACGCACCTCCGACTATGAGACCGGCACATACCTTGTGATGGTCACCAAGAAGGGCAAGATCAAGCGTACGCCTTTGTCTATGTATGCGAATGTGCGCCGCATGGGTCTGCGTGCGATAGGCCTTGCGGAGGACGATGAGATAGCAGGCGTAAGGCTCACCTACGGCGACAACGAGCTTATGATAGCTACGAGGGCTGGTCAGATCATACGCATCAATGAGAACTGTGTCCGCAGCATGGGCAGGACGGCAGCAGGCGTTACGGCGATGAAGCTCAGGGACGGCGACTGCATCGTATCCATGGCGAGAGTGCGTGAGGGCGCAACGCTGCTCACCGTATCGGAAAACGGCTTCGGCAGGCGTGTCAAGCTCGATGAATACCGTGTACAGAGGAGAGGCGGCTTCGGTCTCAAGAACTACCGCACGGACGAGCGCAAGGGCATGGTATGCGGCATAAAGATAGTAGACGAGGACGATGATATCATCATGATCGCATCGGACGGTCTCATCATCCGCATAAGGGCATGCGATGTGCGCGTAATGAGCAGATACTCCGGCGGTGTACGCCTTATGAAGGTCAAGGACACCGACAAGGTAGTCACCTTCACGAGGACACCTCACGAGGAGGACGCAGAGATAACCGAGATAGACGGCGAGGAGATCGAGGAGAACATCGACATCTCCGAGATAGAAGCCCAGGAGCGTGCAGACGAACAGGCGATCGACACGGACGATCAGGAAGAATAATATTAAACGGACATATCCCGGCGGATATGTCCGTTTATTGTATTAAGCCGAAGCCGGTACAGAGCGCTCGTGCATCATTCCGGCCTGCAGGCAAGCTCATACTGAGAAGACGGGCTTGCCCAGCAGGAGCTCCAGCGCAGTGATGCGCTCCTTATCGGTCATAAATCCTACTGCGGAAAAGGTTTCCTTTGCCTTATACTTTTTCACCATTTTCTTCATGTATTTCTTGTATGCTTTTTTGTTATCCATATTATCCTCCGTTCTATCGGTCTGCAATTGCAGTTTGATATGTTTATATATTTAACCGATAAAAACGGAAAAAAGTACCCCCGGGTCGGCAAAGCCGAGTCGGCACGGCCGACAGCGAACTCGTTGATTATTGCCTGCACCCACCCGGTCGCCAAAGGAGACTGTTACCCGATTCGCATTTGCGAGGGACTGTTACACTATCCTCGGGTCGGCAAAGCCGACGGTTACCCGATATGCATTTGAACGGAAACGGAATTCGATCCTCGGAGCATTGATCTATGCATACTTTCGTATGCGTTTTTCACAGCCATCTTATAAAAGCTGTCTTATCGTTCTTGTTATATCCTGCCTGCTCATAGAAATGCAGAGTGCTCTCCTTTTTAGAGCCGGTGAGGAGCATCATCTTATAGCACCCCTCGCGCTCGGCTATCTTTGCTGCATAGTCAAGGCAGGCCGTGGCATAGCCCTTGCAGCGGTATGCTGCATCCGTCACCACGTTCTCGATGAATGCATACGGGCGCACGGAGCGGGTGAGGTTCGGTATTATCACGCACACGCAGGAGGACACGAGCCTGCCGTCTTCCTCCGCTACTATTATATGATGGTTGGGATCGTTTATGATGGTGTCCCACACTTCCCGCAGATGCTCATCCTTTTCCGGCACACTGTCTTCATGCAGCGAAAGATACAAGTCAAGCAGCTGCTCCAGATCTTCCTGTCTGATTTCCCTTATCATAATATCACCCTTTCTATGATAGTATATCATCCCTCACCCCGAATGTCAAGCCGCCAAAGGGCGGCTGTTACCTCAGGATGTATTTGATCATAGCTTTCGTACTATCCTCGGAACATAGTATAGCACGAGCGGTTAGTGCTGGCGGGCTATTTTGCGACTTTTGAACGGCAGCCTGTTGAGAGGACATTCTCTTTATAATTATAACTATATGTATAAAATCTGATAAATTATACAGAATTTATGTTTGATTATTGTATATAACTGTAGGTATATTTTGTGATATGATATACATAATGTAGTATACTATATGTATATCATCTATTAAATTATACATATAATAGCGTATAACTATATGTATATAATCATAACAAATATACAAATTATAATATCACATATAGTATAATTCTCTAATTTACTACAAAATGTAGATATATACATACTGTATAATATACTATAAGTACATAAATATGTAAATTATACAATACACAATAAACAAATAGTATAGATACGTTTATATATTACATAATGCAAAAAATAAAATGTAGACAAGAGCGGACTTTTGTGATATAATATATAATGAGTAACTATCCGTGATACTGTCTTCGTGGATAGACAAGTAAATATATGGGATGTGAGCGAATGATGTACGAAAAGTCCTGTGGTGCCGTCGTATACAGAAGGCATCACGGCAATCTGGAGATACTGCTGATAAAGCATATCCACAGCGGTCACTGGTCATTTCCGAAAGGACACACCGAGGAGGGCGAGAGCGAGACGGAGACTGCCACCCGTGAGATAAAGGAAGAGACGGGTATAGATGTTCTCATAGACCCTACCTTCCGCGAGACCGTGACCTATTTCCCGAAGAAGGACACACAGAAGGTGGTCGTATACTTCCTTGCCCGCGCCAAGAGCTATGATGTGATACCCGCCGAGGGCGAGATCGCCGAGGCAAGATGGGTGGATTTCGGCTATGCCGCGAATCTCCTCCTCTATGAGAACGACCGCACCATCGTAACAAAGGCAAAGACGGCGATAACAGGCAAGACACGCATCTGATAGGAGTAACATATGAATATATATGGCTGCATAGACGCACTGACGCAGTATGGTCTGCGCTGCGGGCTCATCACCGATGATGACCGTATGTTCGTTCGTAATTCTATACTCTCTGTATTATCCATAGATGAATACATCGAACAGCCGCCCGTGGGGGAAGTCCCGCTCAAGGAAATACTTGACGGTATACTCGACTATGCCGTGCGCAAGGGTCTGACCGAGGACAGCATAGCATACCGCGACCTGTTCGACACGAAGATCATGGCATGCCTTACGCCCCGTCCCTCCGAGGTGACGGCGAAGTTTGCCGCTGATATGGCAATATCTCCCGAGACTGCCACCGACAACTTCTACAAGCTCAGCTGTGACACGAACTATATCCGCCGCGACCGCATCGCGCAGGACATAAAGTGGAAGGCACAGACCGGGTACGGCGAGCTTGACATCACCATAAACCTCTCCAAGCCCGAGAAGGATCCCAAGGCCATCGCCGCCGCACGCAACATCAAGAGCGGCTATCCGAAGTGCCTGCTGTGCGAGGAGAACGTGGGCTATGCAGGCAGGGCGGATCATCCTGCAAGGCAGAACCACCGCATCATCCCCCTTGAGATAGGCGGCGAGAAGTGGGCGCTGCAGTATTCCCCCTATGTGTACTACAACGAGCACTGCATCGTATTCAACCGCACACATACGCCCATGGTGATAAACCGTGCCGCATTTGACAAGCTGCTCGACATCGTTACGGTGCTGCCGCATTACTTCGTGGGCTCAAATGCGGATCTGCCCATAGTGGGCGGCTCCATACTGGCACATGAGCATTTCCAGGGCGGACATTATACCTTCGCTATGGAAAAAGCACCTGTTGAAAAGGAATACACCATAGGCGGCTATGAGGATGTATCCGTGGGCAGGGTGAAATGGCCCATGTCCGTGCTCAGGCTTCGCAGTGCAGACCGTACAAGGGTGGCGGAGCTTGCGGGGCTGATACTCGACAAATGGCGCGGATATACCGATGACAAGAGATACATATTCGCCGAGACCAACGGCGAAAGGCACAACACCGTCACCCCCATAGCAAGGCGCAGGGGCAGTGACTATGAAATGGACATCGTGCTCCGCAACAACATCACCACTCCCGAGCATCCCATGGGGCTCTATCATCCCCATGCAGAGCTGCACCATATCAAGAAGGAGAACATCGGTCTCATTGAGGTAATGGGTCTTGCGGTGCTCCCCTCCCGTCTCAGGACGGAGCTCGATATGCTGGCGCAGTTCATCGCACAGGGCAGGAACTACCGCGTGAACGATATACTCTGCAAGCATGCAGACTGGGCAGATACCTTCGTAAGTGAGATCGAGGGCAAAGATATGAACGGCATAACCGAGCGTATCCGCCTTGAAACGGGCAAGGTATTCGCAAAGGTGCTTGAGCACGCAGGAGTATACAAGCGTGACGAAGACGGCATGAACGGCTTCGATGCATTCGTGGACAGTCTTATGATATAGGTACATGATATGAAGATACACAGATATATACTGGCAGGGCTGACTGCTCTGCTGATGATAGCGCCGTGCAGCGTGTCTGCGGCGATAGATCCCGTGACGCACAGGGAGATAAAGCCCGTCACGGCAGAAGCAAAGGACAGCGGCCCTGTGATGATAAAGGGACGAATGTACTATGCGGACAGCGGCAATGTGACGCTGTATACCGGCATGGTAAAGGGAAATGACGGCACGAGATTCTATCTCGGGGGCAGCCGCTGGTTCGGCTGGATGAAGATATCGGGCGGCTGGTATTACTTCGACCCGAAGCAGGACGGCAAAATGGCGACCGGCACGATAAACACCGCCGCAGGCACATACAAGATGTCGGCGAGCGGCGAATGGACGGGCACCCTTGCCAAGACTGCGAAGGCACCCGCCGACTTCCGCCTCGTGTATACCAATACCACCGACAGAGGGTATATATTGTTCGACACGGACGGATACCTTACCAATGCGCCCTCTTCCGATACGGACGACAAGGATCTTTACACCGCAGCCATACCCGTCACCGAGAAGGACAGGCAGATCATGTACGATATGCTCATCTCCTGCAAGGCGGACAAGGTAAGCGGCAGGGAAAAGGCGCCCGTGCAGATAAGCGCTTCGTGGAGCGCAGGCAAGGCTTCATTCGGGCTCGATGAGGCCGCATACAAGGACTACGGCAAGGACAGCGGCGTTACCGCGGCGGCGTATTACCGTACCTTTATAGAGAGCTTCATCTACTCTCTCCCGCAGTACGGCAGGCTCGAGGCGGAGAAGGAGAACAGAGGCAGCCAGACCAATATGATGCCGGAGATGTCCGTACAGCGTGAGGTGAAAGCAAAGATACACCAGTACAGCGGGAAATTTGCCATCACCGACAAGACATATGTGATACACTCCACCGCAGAGGCTCAGCGCTTTGCCAAGGGGTATGCCGCAAAGCAGGGGCATACGGGCAGCAAGTATCTCACACAGCTGCTCGAGCTTGACGAGGAATTCTTCCGCAGCAATGTGGTGCTTTACACCGAGTACAGCGGCAAGGAAGGCGACAAGTTCACCGCAGGCAAGACATACTATGACAGCGAGCACAACACCTATACCACCGAGATAGGCGTGGCACAGGGCAAGGGCGGCAATACCGGATATATACTCCTTGTGGAGATAGAAAAGCCCGGCGGTGCATCCCCCGTAGTGCCCATAGGAAAAGTAAAGTATAACTGATCCAACATATCCGGCACAGGATGCTGATATGTCGGATAAAAGCGAACGAGCCGCAAGCGAGACCGATTTATCGCGGCGGGTCGTACCCGCTATGCCTGCTCGGTATATCATCAAACGAGAGTGACCGGGTCGCAAGCGAAGTCGATCTGAAGGCAAATATCAGCGAGATCGCGGCGGGTCGTACCCGCCTATTAGTGAATATGTACAATTTTATTGGTGTAATAGCAACTTTTATAACAAAAATCAGGTTATATTTTAATTATTTGTGTAATTGCTCTTGACAAAAACAGTAAAATAAGATAGAATTGACGATAGACACGACTGCGGAGATGTATATGGATAAGGATATCTATTCAAGCTTCACCGATGAGGAGCTCGCAGAGATGGTGCGTTCGGAAGGACACCGCAGACGCACACTGATACTTGCGGAGCTGTTCTCAAGGTATTTCGGCTTTCTCAAAAGCCGCACTGCTCAGCTTTGCGACGATCCCGGCGAGTACGAGGATCTGCTGCACGAGGGCATGGCGGGCTTTATCAAGGCGGTTGACAGCTTTGATGCCGGCGAGGAGAAGCGCAGATTTTTCCCGTTCATGTACGCATGTGTTTCCAACCGCATCACCGATGCGCTCAGACGGCGCAGGGATGACTGCGAGGAAGCGGAGGCAGGCGAGGAGATGTCCCCGGAGATGCGCTTTATCATCAGGGAGATGATAGAGGATGCGCTCTCGATGCTCTCCCCTTTAGAGGCGGAGGTGCTGCTGCTCAGATATGCGGGGCACAGCTACAGCGAGGCGGGTGACAAGCTCAGCGTGTCGGAAAAGGCAGCGGAGAATGCTGCGGCGAGGGCTCATCACAAGCTCAGGCTGCGCAGGATCTCATAGGATATACGCCCGAGAGGGCTGTATACAGACCTAAGGACTATCTCAAGCATCATCTCATTCGGTGTGGAATAAGTCCTCAAGTCCATATTTTATTTAAGCGAGGTAAAGATCATGTTTCAGGACAAGACGTTAGTCTGCAAGGACTGCGGAGAGGAATTCATTTTCACCGCCGGTGAGCAGGAGTTCTATGCTGAGAAGGGCTTCGAGAACGAGCCCCAGAGATGTAAGAACTGCCGTCAGGCACGCAAGACCAGAAAGGCTGAGAGGGAAATGTTCGAGGGCGTTTGCGCAGAGTGCGGCGGCGTTGCAAGAGTTCCCTTCACTCCCAGAGAGGGCCAGCCCATCTACTGCAGCGAGTGCTTTGCAAAGCAGAGAGCTTAAAATGAATGACCGCTCCCGTGAAAACGGGGGCGGATTTTTTGCAGGCTGTGCCTGCAAAAAACGATGCGCAGCGGAAAAGTATTGTATGTGAGGACGGTTAAATTTGCTCCCTTTTCCCCCGCAATAATTAGATAGCACAAAAGTTTGAGCGGTAGGGTCAACTTGCGACTTTTGAACGGTAGCCTGTTGTCGGGACATACTCATTTGTCTTGGGGTACGAGAGACAACCTTGGGCGAGGGCAGGGAAACGAGCAAACTTGATAGGGGACGGGCTTTCCCCTATCCAAAGTCCGCAGGACGTGGATTCTTTCCCACGGTTTTCTCTCGCGCTCTCTTTCCCATCCCTCACCCACCTCTTTCCGTCTAAGTAAGGAATAAGTGAAATGATATGGTACTTTCCTCCTGTGCTATTTTGTTAAGGTGGGTTATGAGCGGGGTAAGCGCAGGTACAGATATTATACCGACTATTAAAAGTCCCAGAAAAACAAATGAGTAGTGCGCTATTGAAATAAGGCGGGTTATAAGCGGTGTCCGATACCTAACAAATGAATATTTTGCGGGGAAAAGGGTATAAAACAATTTTCTCCCGCTTTACAGCGCTCGAAAATAGTTTCGGGGGAGAAACTGAGGCGAACGAACGCAAACTAATCCAATAGCATTAAACGTGTATTCGTTCGCCGGCGTTTCATCCCCTTTGACCTTCGCACTATTGTCTATGTCCTCACAACAGGCTACCGTCGAAAACCGCAAATTGACCAGTCTGCACTAACACCCGTGCTATCAAAACCTTATCGTATTGCCGAAAGGTCGCCGTTATAACTCCCCACACCCGTCCCCATCTGTCCACATATCCACTCATTTTATGCACCATTCATAAATTTGCACAAAATCCACGGCAAAATTTCTCCACTTCAAGAGCCAAACTTTTCACGGAAAAGACCGCGGGCTTTGTCTAAATGTCCGATTTTTACCATCAAAGCTTGACTTTTCTTTTGTTTTGCAGTATAATGGTAAAATGACTTATAATGAGGACAAATGCGCACGAGACCGCAGTACGATGCGGTATCAGCGTGTACGGAGCCTCATCCGAATATGTGTGGAGGGTTAATGCCTATGGTGAATGTAACGCCCGTTAAGCACGGGAAGACCACGAGAATGAGCTTTGGCAAGATCTCGGAAGTCATACCCATGCCAAATCTGATCGAGGTGCAGAAGAGCTCCTACGACTGGTTCCTCGAAGAGGGACTGACCGAGGTGTTCCGTGATGTCGAGATCACCGACTTCAACGACAACCTCGTTCTCACCTTTACCAAGTTCCGCCTCAATGACAAGCCCAAGTACGAGATCCCCGAGTGCAAGGACAGAGATGTCACCTATGCCAAGAGGCTCAACGTCACTGCAAGGCTTTTCACCAGATCTACCGGCTCTGTTATCGAGCAGGAGGTCTACATGGGCGATCTGCCCATCATGACAGAGAGCGGCACATTCGTCATCAACGGTGCGGAGCGTGTCGTAGTATCACAGCTCGTCCGTTCCCCCGGCGTATACTATGCTGTTGAGAAGGACAAGACGGGCAAGGATCTGTTCAAGGCCACCGTTATCCCCAACAGGGGCGCATGGCTCGAATACGAGATGGATTCGTCCGACATAATGTATGTCAGGATAGACAAGAACCGCAAGATACCGCTCACCACATTCATCAGGGCGATCGGCTGCGGCACCGATGAGGAGATCCTCGCAAAGTTCGGCGACGACGAGAGACTTCGCCAGACCATGCAGGAGAAGGACACATCCAACGATGTGGAGTCCGCTCTCATCGAGGTATACAAGAAGCTCAGACCCGGCGAGCCTCCCACAGCGGAGAGCGCACAGAGCCATCTCGATATGCTCCTCTTCGACCCGAAAAGATACGATCTTGCCAAGTTCGGCAGATACAAGTACAACAAGAAGCTGGGCATCGCATCCCGTCTTGTCGGCCACAAGCTCACAAACCCCGTATGCGACCCCTCCACAGGCGAGGTGCTTGCAGAAGCGGGCGAGCTCATCACCCTTGAGAAGGCTGAGGCTATACAGCAGGCAGGCGTTACCGAGGCCATCGTCCATGTGGAGCACAAGGAATTCCATGTGAATGAAGCGGGCGAGAGCTACCAGGCACTCGAGGAGAGAGATGTCAAGGTAATAGGCAACGGCATGGTAGACCTTGCGGGCTATGTTGACTTTGACCCGAAGGACGTGGGCATCAATGAGCTGGTATGCTACAAGGTGCTCCGTGATATACTCGACAACGAGACAGACCCCGAGGAGATAAGGAAGCAGTGCCGCAGGAGAGCAGACGAGCTCGTTCCCAAGCACATCACCATAGATGATATAAACGCTTCCATCAGCTACTATCTCGACCTCTGCGAGGGCGTAGGCACGGTAGATGATATCGACCACCTGGGCAACAGGCGTATCAGAAGCGTAGGCGAGCTGATGCAGAACCAGTTCCGCATAGGCTTTGCCCGTATGGAGAGAGGCATCAGGGAGAAGATGAACTCCCAGTCTCAGGAGGCAGACAATATCTCGCCCCAGACCCTCATCAACATACGTCCCATATCTGCAGCGATAAAGGAGTTCTTCGGTTCATCGCCCCTTTCGCAGTTCATGGATCAGAACAACCCGCTCGCAGAGCTCACTCACAAGAGAAGACTTTCCGCACTCGGCCCCGGCGGTCTTTCCAGAGACCGTGCAGGATTCGAGGTGCGTGACGTACACTATTCGCACTACGGCAGAATGTGTCCCATCGAGACACCCGAAGGTCCCAACATCGGACTTATCTCCTATCTTGCATCCTTTGCGCGCATCAATGCCTACGGCTTCATCGAGGCTCCCTACCGCAGAGTTGACAAGGAGACGGGCGTTGTAACGGACGAGGTCGTATACATGACCGCAGACGTTGAGGACAAGTACACCGTAGCACAGGCGAACGAGCCTCTTACCGAGGATCACAAGTTTGCCCGCTCCAAGGTCAATGCACGTTACCGCGACCAGATACTCGAATGCGAGAAGGAACGCGTTGACTTCATGGATGTATCGCCTAAGATGGTCGTATCCATCGCTACCGCGATGATACCCTTCCTTGAGAACGACGATGCGAACCGTGCCCTCATGGGTGCGAACATGCAGCGTCAGGCAGTGCCTCTCCTCAAGACCGAGGCTCCTATCGTCGGCACCGGCATGGAGTACAAGGCTGCTGTTGACTCCGGTGTCTGCATACTTGCAGAGGAGGACGGCACAGTCGAGAGGGTATGCGCAGATGAGGTCACCATCAGGGATGAAAAGGGCGGCACTCATGTATACAAGCTGACCAAGTTCAAGCGCTCCAACCAGGGCACATGCATAAATCAGCGTCCCATCGTGGAGAAGGGCGAAGAGGTCAAGAAGGGTCAGGTGCTCGCAGACGGCCCTGCTACCTCCGACGGCGAGCTTGCCATAGGCAAGAACGCACTCATCGGCTTCATGACATGGGAAGGCTACAACTACGAGGATGCCGTACTGCTCAACGAGAGAGTTGTCCGTGAGGATATATACACCTCCGTACACATCGAGGAGTACGAGATAGAAGAGCGCGACACCAAGCTCGGTGCCGAGACCATCACAAGGGATATCCCCAATGTCGGTGAGGATGCGCTCAAGGACATAGACGAGGACGGTATCATCCGCATAGGCGCAGAAGTCCGCGCGGGCGACATACTCGTCGGCAAGGTAACGCCCAAGGGCGAGACCGAGCTCACTGCGGAGGAGAGACTTCTCCGTGCGATATTCGGTGAGAAGGCGAAGGAAGTAAGGGACAACTCCCTTAAAGTACCTCACGGCGCATCGGGCATCGTAGTAGACATAAAGATATTCACCCGTGACAACTGCGATGAGCTCGCAGCGGGTGTAAACAAGCTCGTAAGAGTATACATAGCACAGAAGAGAAAGATCTCTGTCGGCGACAAGATGGCGGGCCGTCACGGTAACAAGGGTGTCGTTTCACGCATACTCAAGTCCGAGGATATGCCCTTCCTGCCCGACGGTACTCCTCTTGACATCGTGCTCAACCCTCTGGGCGTTCCTTCCCGAATGAATATCGGTCAGGTGCTCGAGGTGCATCTGGGCATGGCTGCGAGAAAGCTCGGCTGGAAGGTAATGACCCCCGTATTCGACGGCGCACACGAGGAAGATGTCCGTGCGATGTTCGCTGATGCAGGCATGGCTGAGGACGGCAAGATCGTTCTCCGCGACGGCCGCTCCGGTGAGCCCTTCGACAACAGGGTAACGGTGGGCATCATGTACTACCTCAAGCTCCACCATCTCGTAGATGATAAGATACACGCACGTTCCGTAGGTCCCTATGCCCTCGTAACGCAGCAGCCCCTCGGCGGTAAGGCGCAGTTCGGCGGTCAGCGTTTCGGTGAGATGGAAGTATGGGCACTCGAGGCATACGGCGCAGCATACACGCTCCAGGAGATACTCACAGTCAAGTCCGACGATACCATCGGACGTGTAAAGACCTATGAGGCTATCGTAAAGGGTCAGAACGTACCCAAGCCCGGCATACCCGAGGCATTCAAGGTAATAATCAAGGAGCTCCAGTCTCTCTGCCTCGACATCAAGGTATTCGATACCGAGGGTCAGGAGATAGACCTCAAGGCTATCGACGAGGAGGATGACGGCATTCCCATGCCTGTATCCGCTGCCGAGGATACTCCCGATTACGACGAGCTCAACGAGACCAACTCCTACAGCGAGGACGACGTTGAGTCGGGCGATCTTGACGGCTTCAACCTTGTTGATGATGACGAGATGGACTCGGACATGGACTTCGATCTCGGCTCCGAGTCGCTGGATACGAGCGATTTCCTTGACGACAGTTTCGGCATGGATGAATGACCAAGAGGATAAAGACATCGCATGGTTCCCCCTTATATGGACGGTCATATGCAACAGAGCGTTCATGCTGAGAAGGGTATAGGGTATAGGGTTTAGGGT
>JAFPPJ010000430.1 GCA_017410745.1 Oscillospiraceae bacterium | reverse complement strand
TGGGAGGGATATACTCTGCTCCCGGCGGTCTTAGGTATAATCTCGCAATAAACGATCCTGCGGTAATAGCTGTCAGCGGCGATGGTGCTGATACCGTATACGGCGAGATAGAGAATTTCCTCGATACCGACCCCGATGAGCGTCCCGACATATTTGAGGCACTTTCATGCGCAGGCGGATGCGGTATGGGCATAGGCGTCTGTGACCTTGATGAGATGGCTCCTCTTGAGGTAAAGAAGATCCACCGCAAGATCGAGATAGATGCACGAAGCAGAAGGAAGGTCTCTCTCAACGGACTTGACAAGCAGTTCAAGCAGTTCGAGGACAGGCTCAATCCCAAATCTCTTGTGCGCAAATTTGAAGATCTTCCCGAAGAAGCACCTTCAAAGGAAATGATAGACGAGCATCTTGCAGCACTCGATGAGTTCTTCCGTTCTCTTGCTCCCGCTTCGGAGAAGGCAGAACCCGAGCAGCAGCCGCAGGAGGCCGTAAAGGCCGAGCCTGTACAGGCAGCTGCGCCGGAAGCGCCTTCCGCACAGTCTGCTGCCGCAATAAAGGAAGCCGCAGCTCTGGTTTCCGCCGACATCGCTTCGATACGGGGAATGCTGCCGGATATGCTTGAAGGTATAGCACAGTCGTCCTCCATCGCATCCATAATGGAGAATATACTGATAAAGGTAACGGATTTCTGCTCGTCCACCGAAACTCTTGATGAGAATTCGCTCCCGCAGCTCGTTACCATACTCGAAAAGCTGAAGACTGCCATCGCTTCTCTCTCCTTCAATCTGTCCGACGGAGAAAGCAGGAACAAGGAGCTTTTAGAAACAGCAGACAGGGCGGCCGCTAATCTTGAACAGCTCGAAGCATCCGCAAATGCTCTTTTCTAACAGAAAGAAGGTCTGATCATGACTTTGACAGATTCCGGATCATTTATCAAGCGCAATCCCGTGCTCAACAGGCTCGGCACCATAGACGACTTTGAGGACAGCAGCGAACGCTGCACATATATAGGTATTGTCAAGAAGCTGGCTATATTTCTGTTCTCGATCGTGATAGGCGCATTTATGGAGGCGATCTTTTCAGGGACTCCGCTGTATATGCCGTTTCTCGTTATATTCGGCATAGGCTTTGTTATAGCACCGTTTCTTGCAATATTCATAAGGAAGACCATTCCCGTGACGGGCACGCTGTTCTGTGCTTCCACCGGCTTCATGATACAGCTGATCTCCTCATACAGCGCACAATATAAAAGTGCGGTACAGCTTTCATTCCTGCTCACAGTACTTCTCGTATCTACTATGGCGTTTTTCTACGGCAGAGGTATGATACAGACCGGTCAGAAATTCCGCACATTCATGATGGTAGCCTGCACAGCACTTATTGCAGGAAGCCTGTTAGTAGCCATAGGCTCTCTCATACCTTCCACAAGCGGGTTCATCGCAGGACTTGCGGCAAATCCCGGTCTGTCATTCGTGATAGCTATACTTATGGTAGTTATGGGTACGCTCTTCCTCATATCCGACTTTGACACGATAACACAGTGCGTTGAAGGCGGTATGCCGAAGGACTGCGAATGGTATGCATCTTTCGGGCTGGCATTCAGCGTGATATGGCTCTATTTCAAGATACTCCAGCTCGTGATGAAATTCTCCGGCAGAGGACGCTCCGGCAGAAGATAACAGCCTGTAAATAATTCAAGTCATCGTATTACTGATGCATGATCAGCGATACGATGACTTTTTATATTATGAAATATCGTGATATGAAGCCCTTTGCAGTCAAAGGCACATAAACTGTCCTGAATGGTGTTATATCCCAATGATCCTGCCTATATCCTCTGGTGTGTCCGCAAAACCGATATTGTCAAACCTGCCGATATCTTCCGCGCTGTCAAATCCGAAGCCATATGTCACTCCTATGAACGCGATGCCCTCCGATGCCGCACCTATCGCATCATTATCGGAGTCACCCACCATGACCGCAGTGTCGGGCGAAGCGCCGAGCTCTTCAATCGTCATGCGGATAATATCCGCCTTGGTAAGCTTGCCCTCCATATCTGCACCGTGTATCGCATCAAAGAAAAGTCCCTTTTTATGCAGCAGCTGTACTGCCAGATCCTCTTTCTTATAAGTGGCGGCGGCTGTGCATATGCCCTTGGTTTTAAGAGCAGCGAGAAGCTCGGGGATGC
>JAFPPJ010000429.1 GCA_017410745.1 Oscillospiraceae bacterium | reverse complement strand
TGTCCTTTGCACGGAGCAGCGGCACTTCATGCTGCTCGGCAAGCTCTGTCATTTCGGGGAAGTAGGGGAGCTCACGGGTGATGATTATTGCAGGCACATGCTGTGCAAAGAGCATCTCAAGATGCTCCTTCCTGGCGGATTCATCGAGTGTGGCGAGATAGGCGAACTCAGCCTTGCCCACTATCTGTATGCGCTCATTGTTGAAGTATTCATAGAAGCCTACGAGCTGCAGTCCGGGACGGTTTATCTCGGTCTCGCTGACAAGCAGCTTGACAGCATCGGCAGGGAGATATATACTTTCGAGATTGAATTCGTCTATTATTTCCTTTAATGTGACGGTGTATTTTCTTTCAGCCATTTCATGAGCCTCCGCAATTTCAAATCTTAAATACTATTATAATACAAATGCGGGCTTTTTTCAAGAGTTTTTTTGTACTTCATATTCCTCTGTGTGATATATAGAAAAAGTTATGTCTGATTTGTGCAATCTATATAAGCAAATGCGCTCGATATATAGCATATATGCCGAATATCCAAAATTTACCGTTTTTTTACAATCGTTCATTGCAAATTATCAAAAAATATGATATAGTATATGTGGATAATGATAGGAAAGTAGTAAGCAAGAGTGCCCGGGATAGAGTCGGGTATTACGAAAGGAACGGTATATATGTCCTTTTTTGATGTGATGAACCTGCTTGGCGGACTTGCCATGTTCCTCTACGGAATGAGCCTTCTCAGTGACAAGCTCGAGAAGATAGCAGGCGGTAAACTTGAGAAAATATTTGAAAAGATCACCTCTAACCGATTCAAGGGACTTTTCCTCGGTATCGTCATAACAGCGGTCGTGCAGTCGTCTACTGCTACCACCGTCATGCTCGTGGGCTTCGTTAACTCGGGTCTGATGAGACTGTCTCAGGCGATATCGGTGATCATGGGTGCCAATATTGGTACTACAGTCACCACATGGATACTCTCTCTTTCGGGTCTTGACGGTGATAATTTTATTATACAGCTGATAAAGCCCGTGAACCTGTCTCCTGCGATACTGCTTATCGGCGTTATCATGCGAATGATGTCAAAGCATGACCGCAAGAAGGACATCGGCGGCATCCTCGTAGGATTTGCGCTCCTCATGCTGGGCATGGGCACTATGACCGAATCGGTGGCGCCTCTGCAGGATGATCCCAAATTCGCAAGCATGCTCATGGTATTCACCAATCCTGTCATGGGTCTTATCGTTGGTGCTGTAGTCACTGCGATACTTCACTCATCGGCGGCTTCCATCGGTATGCTGCAGGCACTCTCCACTTCCACAAGACAGTTCACATTTGGTATGGCTCTTCCGATACTCCTCGGTCAGAACATAGGTACCTGCGTTACTGCGCTGTTCTCATCCATAGGTGCCAATAAGAACGCTAAGCGTGTTGCGGTGGTGCATCTGTACTTCAATGTGATAGGTGCAGTCGTGATGATGATACTGTACTACGGGCTCGATGCCATATTTGATTTCGCATTTGCGGATCAGACTATCAACGGCTTCTCCATTGCGGTAGTACATACCGTGTTCAACCTTGTGACTACGGCCCTTCTTCTGCCCTTCACCAGCCTGCTTGAAAAGCTGGCGTATATGACGATAAAGGACGATCCCAACGAATTCCGCGTTGAGATGCCCGTAGTACTTGATGACCGCCTCCTCAACACACCCGGTATCGCTATCGAGCAGACCAGGAGCGTCACCAACAGAATGGCATCCATATCCAAGAATACCATATCCCTTGCAATAGATCTTCTCAAATCCTACGATGACGACAAGGCACAGATGGTGCTCATGGATGAAGATTGTGTGGACAGATACGAAGACAGCATCGGCTCCTATCTCGTAAAGCTTTCGGGACGCAGCCTTATGCAGGAGGATAACAAGAAGGTCAGCATGATGCTCCATGCCATAGGAGACTTCGAGCGGATATCCGACCATGCGGTGAACATCCTTGACTCCGCTAAGGAGATATACGAGAAGAACATAGGCTTCTCCCAGAGCGCTAAGCGCGAGCTCGATGTGCTGTTCAGGGCACTTGAGGATATACTCGATCTCACGGTGCGTGCCTTCTCCGAACAGGATCTTTCCATCGCAAGAAAGATAGAGCCTCTTGAGGAAGTTGTCGATGCCCTGTGTGCAGAGATGAAGAACAGACATATCATACGTCTGCAGGAAAAGACATGTACCATCGAGCAGGGCTTCATATTCACGGATCTTTTGACGAATGTGGAGCGCGTGTCCGACCATTGCTCGAATATAGCAGTAAATCTCATACAGATAAGTGAGAACTCCTTTGACAATCATCAGTATCTCAATGAGCTCAAAAAGGAGGACAACGAAGAATTTGTCCGCAAATTCGACGAATACTCCATCAAGTATCTGCTTCCCAAGATATGATGAAAAGCTGCCTTCGACGGCAGCTTTTTTATGCGCCATATATGTGCATATTGCATATATATGACGCGCTAAATATGTGAGATATTTGTAATATACAATAAGTACTTGATTTTATATGAATAATCTGATATAATTATAAATATATAAGTATCCGAATATATCAGTGCTATTCGGAACATCCGTGAAAAGATCACCGGCGTATCGGTACTTACAAAGGATTGATATACAGGATGAAGAATAAGAAAAATGATGAAGAGATACGGGAAGAGAAGAAACTTTCCGGTTTGTTTTCCGCCCGTCAGATGCGCTATGCTGCGGCTACCACACTCGTGCTGCTGAGCCTTTTGGGTCTCTCGATAGCATTTGTCCTCCGCGTATATTTCATGACTGAATCTGCGTGCTATGATGATCTTGCGATAGAGACGGAGAACGCCATTGCCGATCTTGAAGAAAATTTCAGGAGTGATCGCACTATGCTTCGCGTCATCGCGGGACTTATAGGCAACACAAATGATATATACTCTCTTGAAGTGAACGGATATCTGGCAAACTACGATGTCAACAGCATGATCACGCAGACGGGCATACTGCTTCCCGAAAATGAGATGATCACATCCAAGGGGCGGCAAACGAATGCAGACGGGCTGCTGAGTTTTGAGCAGGAATCCACTCAGGGAGAGCATATCAGCGGTCAGCAGCCATCCGGCACCAATCAGAATACGATGGTGGTGCGCAATTATGTCCCTATACGAAAGGACGGCATATGCATAGGGATGCTGTTCAGCGCGGCAAATCCGTCTAATATCGCAAAGGCGTGGATACCCAATATCTATAACAAGAACGGCTATTGCTATGTGGTAAGCAGGAAGACGGGCGAGGTAATAATAAATACAGCTCCCGACCAGATAAGAGATATACACGATATATCGTTCACACAGACGGACAAGGCATATACCAAGGAAGATACCATCAATGCCATACTTGACGGCAGAAAGGGCTATTCCGTATTCAGGTCTGAAATAGCCAGCGAGAAGCTGTACATATGCTATCTCCCATTCAGTATAGAGGACTGGGAAATGGTGGTGCTCGTTCCTGAAAGTGCGGTATTCTCGCAGGTCGCACCGATAAGGGGCGGAATGTATGCCTTCGTGATAGCCGCAGTCATATCGATACTGCTGTATGCGCTGTGGCTCATACATGAAGTGCGCGCATCCATTGCGGAGACCGAGAAAAAAGCAAATATCGACGTTCTCACAGGCCTTCAGAACCGCAACCGCTACGAGGCATATATAGACAGTATCGATGGTACGGAGAAAGGCTTGGTATGCATATACATAGATGTGAACGGTCTGCATGAGATCAACAACAGCAAAGGCCATTATGCGGGAGATCAGATGCTGCGTTTTATAGCAGATACCCTGAAAGTGCATTTTCATACGGAATATATGTACCGTATCGGCGGAGATGAATTTGTGGTATTTCTGTCGGATATGACACAACAGCAGGTAAATGAGCATCTTGAAGACTTCTGTGAGGCGCTTGAGCGCAATGACTATCATGCAGCTGTGGGCACATCTGTCTGCGGCTCGGACATGAGCATGGATGAGGTCATCAAGGACGCAGAAAAGAACATGTATGAAGCAAAGCAGAGGTATTATGAGCAGATAGGCAAACCCATGAGAGTATAGAAGGAGGATTTGGTATGAGAAAAGGACTTTTCAGAAAGGTCACAGCCTTCGCCCTCAGCCTGTCGCTTTTTGGAGGATGCACAAAGAAGCTGCCCTCGCTTGAGACGGAAGAAAGCGGCACCGGAGGAGAAAAGAGCATATATGATATGGTGTATTTCGGCGAGATAGAGACACTCAACTATCTTGTTACCGATACAGAAGTGGACTATGCACTGTGTTCAAATCTTGTGGATAATCTCATGGATTACGACAGCTATGGGAATATCGTACCGGGGCTTGCAGAAAGCTGGTCTTCTAATGATGATATGACCGTATGGACGTTCAAGATACGCAAGGGCGTCAAATGGGTGGACTGTGACGGAAATGAAGTGGCAGAGGTCAAGGCAGATGACTGGGTGGCATCGGCACAGTATGTGAATGATGCGTTCAATGAATCCGGCAATCAGTACATCTATGACACTGGCGGAGTTGTCCGCAATGCGCAGAATTACTATGACTACACGGAGTATATGATGCTCAGCGACAGCGGCAAGCGCACCGTTGACGAAGACGGAAATGAGATAGTCCCCGTGGATGAGGTAAAGCCCGGTGATATCGGAGTTACCGCACCCGATGATTATACCCTTGTGTATACGCTTGATTATCCGTGTCCCTTTTTCCTGAGCTGTCTGTCATATTCCGCATATATGCCTGTCAACAGGCAGTTCCTCAATGAAACGGGAGATATGTTCGGGCGCAGCAAGGAGAATATACTGTATAACGGTGCGTTCAGGCTCACCGAGTTTATCCCGCAGGAGAGGCGTACATTCGTGAAGAATGACAAGTACTGGGATAAGGACAATGTCCACATCGACGAGATAAGGGCTAAGTTCCAGAAGGATCCGCTGCAGGTCACCCCGGAGATGTTCCTGAACGGCGACATAGATCAGGTGCTGATAAGCGCGGATGCTATGGAAAGCTGGATGTCCGATCCGGAAGCGGCTTCACAGGTGCATAGCATGCGTCCCGATATCGCGTACAGCTATTTCTACGGATTTAACTTTGACCCGCAGTTCGATGCCAGGTACGAGCCGGATAACTGGCGCAAGGCAGTGGTAAATGAGGATTTCCGCAAGTCGGTGATGTATTCTCTTGACAGGAGGGCTCTGGCAGAGGTATATGAGCCGTATAATCCGGAGATACTGCTGCAGAAGACTATCACACCGAAGACGTTCGTATCAGTGGACGGCAAGGACTATACCGACCTTGAACCTTTCAAGAATATCCAGGCGCGCGATCCGCTGAATACGGAGCTTGCAAAGTCACACAGGGACAAGGCGCGTGCAGCGCTTGAAGCACAGGGCGTGACATTCCCGATTAAGGTGCTGCTCCCGTATAACCCCGCAGTCATAAACTGGAATAAGGAGTGTGAGCTGGCAAAGAAGCAGCTCGAGGATACACTCGGCACGGACTATATCGACGTGATAGTAGAGCGCGGCCCTGATACGGGATTTCTGACTACTGTGCGTCGAGGCGGCAAATATGCCTTCCTGCTGTGCAATTACGGTGCGGATTTCGCCGATCCCGCCACATACGCCGATCCGTTCATCGAGGGCAATTCCTACGGCTTCTGGGACAGATGCGAAGACAGCGAGGTAAAGGCACTGTACACCGAATATGCAAAGCTTGTGGATGAAGCAGGGAAGACGGTTGATGACAAGCACAAGAGATACGAGCTCTTCGCACAGGCAGAGGCAATGCTCGTAGAGCACGCTGTCATATGTCCGAGCCGTGTAAGCAACGGTGACGGCTACATAGCAGACCGACTCAGCCAGTTTGACGGCCAGTTCGCTCCCTATGGTCTTGCACGTTCCCGCTATAAGGGCATGGTCATACACGAAAAGTCCATGAGTATGGATGAGTTCAATGAGACCTATGCAAACTGGGAGACCGAGCGTCTGAAGTATATAAGCTGAAAAAAACAGCATATCCGTTCGCATGAGCGGATATGCTGGGTTTTTTTATCAGAATACCGGTGTGTTCTCCTTGAGGATCCTGCCGTCCCGGAGAAGTCTGCGCAGTGTATCGCTGTCGCCCTTCTCTATGGCGTTGCGGTATTCACTGAGCCTGCCTATGATATAGTCTATCTCAAACAGCAGGGGCTCCTTGTTCATAAGGAACAGCGGCGTCCACATATCTTCATTGAGCTTTGCCACACGGGTAAGATCGAGGAAAGAGCCTGCGGAAAATCCGAGCTGCTCCTGATGGGTGGGGCTCTTTATATATGCGTTGGATACCACATGGGCAAGCTGGCTGGTAAAGGCGATTATCCTGTCATGATCCTCCGGTGATGCCTTGACTACCTTCTTGAAGTGGATGGAGTATGCCAGGTCTTCTACTATGCGCATCTCCTCCTTGGGCGTCTTCTCTGTGGGGGTCATGATGAAGCTTGCATTGTCAAACAGGTCATCGAGAGAGTATTCAAATCCGGAGAATTCACGCCCCGCCATCGGATGCACGCCGATGAAGGTGACATCCCTCTCTGCGAGAAGGTCGGTGACTTCATCTACTATGACCTTCTTGATACCCGCAGTATCTATGACGATGCTGCCCTCCTTGAAAAGGTCTGCGTTCTCCTTGATAAAATCTATTATCGTGGGAGGGAAGAGGGATACGATAGTTATATCTGCCTCAGAGACATCCTTTGCCTCATAGTCTATGGCGTTCTGGGAGAGTGCCATCTTGACAGTCTTGCGGTCAATGTCTATGCCGCCTACAAGATGGTTTGTGTGCTTTTTTATGGCCTTGCAGAGTGAGCCTCCGATAAGGCCGAGTCCTACTGTTACGATCTTCATATTATTCACCGCTTATATCGGTCACCTGATCTGTGACTGAATTTATTGAGATAAGAGTATAGGAGTTTCCGTGCTTTTCCACTGTGTAGTTCATATATTTGAAGGGCACGCGCTGTTCGTTGCGGGTATCCTGTATCCATGATGGAACAGGTGCAAGATAGCCCACACGCAGGGTATATATATCTCCCTGCCTTGTGATATCTTCGATCTTCGGGGTATATGTGAAGAACTGCGGCTCTTCGGGTATACGGTATGACTTTATGCTTTCATCATAGTAGAAGGATACGTCTGAATTTGATATCGTGTGATGCTCAAGGGTGAGATTTGCGCCGAAAAGCTGTGCGGCGTGCTGCTCGATGTCTATCTCGGGCACTATGATATAGTCAAATTCATAGCTGTATCTGGTCTTGTCCGCATACATGATTATGTCCCATGCAGCAGCGGATATCATGGTATCATTGCGGAAACGCTGCGACTGCTCAAAGGTGGGAGGGTCGCATATCACCACAGGGTAGATGAATTTCTCGAGCTCGCTCTTCTGCCCCGTATTATTGAGTATATCCACTATTCTGCCGTAGGCAAATACAGCGGAGCATATGATACCTACTATTGACATTATTATCACGAACAGTCCCACGATGAAGTGGAGATGGCTGTGCTCTGCGGGCTGTGCCGGCTGTTCTGCCGCAAGGTCGGTTATCTCCGATATGTCTTCCTCAAAGGCTTCGTCGAGTATGGCCTTGATCTCACTGTCTTTGGGCTTGTTCTTGTTTTTGTTCTTTCTGCTCATCTTATCTGGCCGTTTCCGTCTATAAGATATTTGTTCGATGTAAGCTCATAAAGTCCCATAGGGCCTCTTGCATGAAGCTTCTGAGTGGATATGCCTATCTCAGCGCCGAATCCGAACATACCGCCGTCGGTAAATCTCGTGGAGGCGTTGACATATACGCAGGCGGAATCTACCTCTGCTCTGAAGCGTGCGGCATTGTTAAGGTCATTGGTCACGATGCACTCGGAATGGCCGGTGGAGTATTTTGCGATATGCTCTATCACTTCATCAAGTGACTCTACTACCTTTACTGCGATGATATAGTCGCCGAATTCGGTAGCATAGTCCTCGTCGGTTACGGGTACGACACAGTCGCCGAGTATCTGTGCAGTGCGCTCATCGCCGCGTATCTCGACGTTGTGCTCGTCAAGGCGTGCCTTTACACGGGGAAGGAATGCCTCTGCGATATCCTTGTGCACAAGAAGGGTCTCGAGGGCGTTGCATACCGAGGGACGCTGTGTCTTGCCGTTGTCGGTGAGATCGACAGCCATGTCTATGTCTGCGCTGCTGTCAATATATATATGACAGTTGCCGGAGCCTGTCTCTATAACGGGTACGGTGGCATTCTCAACTACCGCACGGATAAGGCCTGCACCGCCGCGGGGTATGAGAACATCCACATATCTGCACTTCATCAGGGCAGCAGTGGTCTCACGGGAGGTATCGTCCACGAACTGTATGATATCGGGATCAAAGATATCCTTTACAGCATCGCGCATAATGTCGGAGATGCACTTGTTGGAGTTGTATGCTTCCTTGCCGCCCTTGAGTATAACAGCGTTGCCTGTCTTGAGACAGAGTGTGGCTGCATCGGGGGTGACATTGGGGCGAGCCTCATATATCATGGCGATAACGCCGATAGGAACGCGCACCTTTGTGATGTGCAGACCGTTGGGACGTATCGTGCCGCTGTCTATCTTTCCGATGGGGTCTTCGAGCTTTATAAGCTCGTATATGGACTTCACGATGTCGTCGATGCGTGCATCATTGAGCATCAGTCTGTCTACGAGGGACGCGCGCATATTGTTTGCCCTGGCAGCTTCTATGTCTTTGGCATTGGCAGCAAGTATCTCTGCGCGGCGGCTGTCGATAGCCTGAGCGATAAGCTCGAGAGCCTTGTTCTTCTTCTGTGTGTCGGCAGTCGCAAGGCTTCTCTTTGCACGCTGCGCGCTGCTTCCTAAGGTATCAGTATAATTCATTGTGTATTCCTCCCGGTATCTTCATCTGCCGCTCTGTCATGCTCGGCATATGTTACTCGTTCATCTTCCGTAAGCGTCTTGATGACGCTTTCTATCTGCTCATCGGTCATATTCCCCGCAGATGCGGTGATCATCGCGAGATCTGTGTAGTTATGTATCAGCTCGAGCCCGCAGCCGTTCACGAGTTCTGCCGCATCTTCATCGGATATCCCCGCATTAAGGGTGATTATCACGGTATTCCCGGCTGGAGCGGTCTCGATCGCACTGTATGTGTCCGTGATTATCTCGCCCGATTCCGCCATTGTCGCCTTTTCCCTGCCGCCGGGATAACAGGCGGTGAGAAGCAGTACGGCAGACATCAGTATTCTTTTCGTATGGCATCACCGTCCTATAGTATTATAACACAGATATGGCTGAAATGCAATAGACCGGATGAATTTCCGTGTAACACAGCGAATGTGTATTTTTCCGGAAACCGACAATTTTGGCGTTTTTTCAGAATAAAGTATCGGCTTTTGCATTATTTGCGGGTGTATGTGCAGGTATACGAAATTTTGCTGGATCTTTGTGCATATCGCTGTATCCTTGAAATAAGCCTGTTGACAGGCGCTATATCAAGTCATTACTGTCGTACTTCTTCGAGTGAAGTATAGTCGTGTGCCCGTGGAAGATCTCACTGCATATGCGCAGTTCAAGACTCTGTCTCTGCTCAAGATGGGATACTATGCCCTCAAAGCCCGTGAGCCCGTTTGATACAGCATATGGGCAATTATCGAAATATCCGCACAGCATGTCGAACCATACCTCATTGCCGTTTTCATCACAGCGTTCCTTGCGTATGGCGGACAGATTTCCCGGTATGTCTTCCGTTTCAAGATATATGATGCGATAGTCCTTGCCATCGAGCACATCACGCACATCCCTGTAGAACGCCATGATCTCGTCATCCGATGCCTGCCTGAAAAGGAGCATATCCGTCACGGTGTTCTGCAGGAGGGAGCACTCAAATATATTGCCGTCACTGTGCCAGTTTTTGTATCTGGTGAGCACTATGTCCCTGAATTTGTCGTATCCTGTGCGCCCGTTGTATATCTCATACTGTTCAAGCTGCTTGTAGAAGTCGTGGTCATCCGTATGTACCTTTGTGTAGCAGATGATGTGCCTGTCACTCTCATCAAAGGTATTACAGCGTATCTCATCGGACAGGGGCGGAAATCTGTCAAGGATACCGCGGTACTGAGCATCATCGGTATATGCGCACCATGCCAGCTCGACAGGGGAGTAGT
>JAFPPJ010000428.1 GCA_017410745.1 Oscillospiraceae bacterium | reverse complement strand
GGATGAAGATCAAGCGCCTCGTGACAGTGCAAAGAAGACCGGCAAGCAGGGGCTTATCCGCAGGATAGGGGAATTCATCGTCAGCCATAAGGTATATCTGTTCGTGTTCCTTGTGCCCGCGCTGCTGCTGTTTGCGGCATATGCCGCATTCAGGGTGCATCCCTTCGGTGATATGTCGGTGCTCGTGCTTGACCTGAACGGTCAGTATGTGTATTATTATGAGAACCTGAGAGATGCGCTCCATGGGAACGGCTCTCTTGTGAACTCCTGGAGCAGGAACCTTACGGGTGAGATAATGGGAATGTATGCCTATTATCTTGCAAGCCCGTTCGTCATAATACCTATGCTGCTGCCGCGCTCGATGATGACAGAATCGCTGCTCATCATGCAGCTCTGCAAGATAGGTACGGCTGCAGTGACCTTCTTCTACTATCTGAGAAGATCGAGGAATTCAAGGTCGAGCACTGCATTCATATTCTCTGTGATGTACTCGCTGATGGGATATATGATAGTGCAGCTGATGAATCCCATGTGGCTCGACGGACTCATCTATCTTCCCCTTATCATCATAGGCATCGAGAACATAATAAACGAGAAAAGATGGATATCCTTCATCATCCCGCTCGCGCTCATGTATATGGCGCATTTCTACATCGGGTGGATGATAACCTTCTTCTGCATAATATATTTCATATACTACTATTTCGCGGGGAAGAGAATATATACTTTCTCGTTCAAGTCCTTCGTGGGATCGGGCGCACGTTTTGCTGCGGGCGGCATAATCGCGGCATCTACTGCGGCATGGGTGCTCATTCCGCTCTATCACTCGCTTTCCCTCGGCAAATTTGAATTCTCAAAGCCAAATTATGCGCTCAAGACGCAGTTCGACTTCCTTGATTTCTTCAAGAATGTGCTGCCTAACGTATATGACACTTGCAGACCCGAAGGTTCGCCTGTGATATACTGCGGTGTGCTGACAGTCATACTGCTCCCGCTGTTCTTCCTTAATTCAAAGATACGCTTCCGTGAAAAGATGGGACTTGGCGGCGTGCTGCTTGCGGTACTGCTGAGCATGTATATGTCTACCGTGGATCTGGCGTGGCATGGTATGCAGGTGCCGAACTGGCTGCCGTACCGTTACTCGTTCACGTTCAGCTTTATACTGCTCATCATGGGTGCGCTGACATTCGAGAGGCTTCAGGGCATCACGATGAAGGATCTCGGGATAACCGCATTCTCGCTGATAGTATACACATTCCATGTGGGGAAGCAGGATTTCAAGGGAGTAGACCTTATCCTGACGGTATGGTACTGCGTAATATTCATTATGGTATATTCCATACTGATAAGGTTCATCAAGACCACCGACAAGAAGCACAGGGCAGTGCTGACATATATACTCGGCGTGATAGTAGCCGGCGAGATGTTCGGCTCTACGCTTACCACGCTCTTTGACATAAACAAGGATGTGGTATATTCAAAGTATTCATCATACAACAGATACATCACGCTCGGAAGGGAGACTGTACAGCGGATATACGAGAAGGATCCCTTTTCAAAGAGCGGAGTATACCGAATAGAAAAGGATTATCACCGCACTGTCAACGATGCGCTGGCTATGGGCTCATTCGGCATATCACATTCGAGCTCTACGCTCAATGCCGCTCCCATACAGTTCCTGCGCAGGCTCGGATATTCCTACGGCGGACATTATATCAAGTACAAGGGCGGTACATATATATCCGACTCCGTGCTCGGCATAAAGTATGTCATGGACAAGGAGACGGTGGAAAGCGGCAAGACACCGAAGAACAAATCCTATGATGATCTGCTGCTGACCAATTCCGACGGGACGGATACATTTGCGGTGTATCAGAATCCGTATGCTTTGCCCATCGCATTCATGGCGGATGAGTCCATAAAGGACGTGGAGTTTGATCTGGACGACCCGTTCAATAATCAGAATCTGCTCTTGTCGCATCTTGTGGGCGAGGTGGACAAGGAATATTTCCATCGTGTGGCGATAAACAGCACAAGACCCGAAAATGCGAAGCAGTCGAGCTATGGTGCGCACGTCAAGTATACGCCGATAGAAGAGGGCAAGAACTGTCATATCGAATATATACTTCATGCACCCAATGAGAATATGCTCTATTTCTATATGCCGTCATCCTACGAGAGAAAGGTCAATCTCTGGCTCAACAAGGAATTCCTCGATTACTATTTCGAGGGCGGCAATATGTGCATACAGACACTTGGCAGATTTGAGGAGGGCGAGGAGATATCCTTCATTGTGACAGTTACGGAAGAGAAAAACGAAGTGCTGTACAAGGACAAGATATTCTGCTGGCTCGATGAAGCGCAGTTCAAGGAGGATATTGAGAAGCTGTCGAAACACGGCCTTAACATAACATCGTTCAAGGAAGACCATCTCAAGGGCAATATAACCGCAGAGAAAGACGGTATAATGTTCACGACCATAAGCTGGGAGCCCGGATGGACGATAAAGGTGGACGGCAAGGAGACCAAGCCTGTGAAGCTGTGTGATGCGCTGATAGGCGTGCCTCTTGAGGCAGGGGAGCATGAGATAGAAATGACATTCTTCCCGGAGGGACTGCGCACGGGCATTATTTTCTCAATATCCGGACTTATCGCGATAATCGCTCTTATATTCTTTGAACCCAAGAAGAAGGAAGAAATATGAAGACAGCAGTGATAACGGGTGCTACCCGCGGCATTGGCAGAGGATGCGCTGAGCTTTTCATGGCAAACGGATATGCGGTGACGGGGATATACCGCTCGCGTTCGGACATTGCGGATGAGATGAGCGCAAAGGGCTTTGATATGCACTGCTGTGACATATCCGACAGCGAATCGGTGGAGCAGCTCCGCGGGAAGCTGTACGGACATACGGATGTGCTTGTCAACTGTGCGGGCATTGCGGCGCAGAAGCTGTTCACGGACATTACTCCCGATGAGTGGGACAGGATGTATGTGGTCAATGTGAAGGGCGCATACAATATGTGCCGCTTGCTGCTGCCCGGGATGATAAACCGAAAATACGGGCGGATAATCAATATCTCCTCTATGTGGGGAGAGGTGGGTGCTTCCTGCGAGGTGCACTATTCGGCATCAAAGGCGGCGCTTATCGGCATGACAAAGGCGCTTGCAAAGGAAGCGGGGCCGTCGGGCATCACCGTGAACTGTGTGTCGCCCGGAGTTATAGACACGGATATGAACAGCTGTCACGATGAAGAGACCATGCGGCAGCTTATGGAAGAAACGCCTATGGGGCGGATAGGCACGCCGTATGATGTGGCGCGGGCAGTGCTGTTCCTTGCGGATGAAGGCTCGGATTTCATCACGGGTCAGGTCATCGGCGTGAACGGCGGATATGTGATATAGCTGCCGGCGGCCTTTGACTGGGATATATGAACGACCTGCCAAATACAGATTTGTGATATCTGTGTTTGACAGGTCGTTTGTTTTTCGCCCTCGCCCGTGGTGGCATTGCCGTTGGCATCCACCCATACACGCAGTTCGGAGAATATCTCATCATTTTCATTACATCTTGTGTAGAGTATAGATCAACAGGTGTATTTGAGCCTTCATAAGTATATGTGTATATTCGTGTGGTTGGATCATATGCTATTGATTTATTGGGTACAGTATCAGCCGTGTTGTTATCACATACATTTCCCAAATTTCT
>JAFPPJ010000427.1 GCA_017410745.1 Oscillospiraceae bacterium | reverse complement strand
TGACCGTGTTTGCCGCCCTTTCTCAGCCTGAACGAGAACAGCTCAAACAGCGACAGCGTGAAGGCATCGAGATCGCTAAGGCTCAGGGCAAGTACACCGGGCGAAAGCCTATCCCCACCGACTGGACAAGGTTCGGTCAGCTCTATGGGGAATGGAGAGCGAAGAACATCACTGGGCGTGATTTTATGCGAAGAATGGATATGTCGGCAAACACCTTTTACCGCCGTGTGCGTGAGTATGAAATCCGTCACGGCATTGCCGAGCCGACCTCAGCTTGACCGTCTGGCGAACGGAAATACCACACAGCACCGTCCGAGCCTGCGGAGCGGAAAACTAACCGCTGAAAAGAAAAAGCCCTCAGAAACGCTTACAGAGCGTTTCCGAGAGCTTGCGGTTATTCGTTTCAATAGGGTTTATGCCTGTTGTGGAATGCTCCACAATGCCTAATCGGACTTATGTGGAACGGAAAACGGGTGCGCCAGTAGGCTATGGTTAAAAAATCATTCACTATCTTTGAAATCTAGAGATAGATGTGATTTTGAAAAACTGCGAATATAATCAATATCGATATTATCGCTGAAATCGTTACTTAGTGTTCCGTAGAAAAAGTCTGATAAAACTTTTTCCAAAAAATCTGGTGAATACTTCTTTAAATATTCATATGAACATTCCAAATATTCAAAATTGCCTTTTTGAATAATTTCCTTTAATGCATTTGTTAAATAATCATCTTGTTCCATGTAGTTTATTTGCTTTGCTAAAATTACAACAGGTTTTCCACCAACAACATACATAATAGCCTGACCATTATATATCGTTAATTCATTATTTATCTTTTTCAGATTTCTTTCTGTATTCACAATATAATCTTCAAACTCTTTAATTTTATCATTTCCATACATTACTTCAACGATATTTTTTGAATAGCAGCATTTATCATTATTATTGTATGATACACGATATATTTTTAACTGTTTATGATTAACATCAAATTCTTTGATATCGCTGTAAGAAATAACATTACTATGATTCATTGATATATGGCTAATGATTCCATAAGGGAAACACAAAGATTTGAATATAACTAATATAGTTACTCCTAATACACACAGAAAACATCTCACAATGAGAACAGGAACTGTATAGGTATTAGATGATACTCTACTATCACTGTTTTGTTGCTTGGAGTACATTAGATAAAGTATAATACTTACAATCCAATAATAAACAGAAGATAATAAATCATTTTCAAATTCAACATTAAACAAAAAATTATCTGGGATGTTAATTACATACTTTTCTAAAAGTATATTGTATTGCGTCAAATCGTATCTGTATTTCAACCAATAAACCCCAATATAGGAGAACAATATTATAGATAATATAAATGCAATAAGTAGTTGTTTATGGGGGAATCTCTTATTGGCGCTATATGACAAATGTTTTCCCATAATAATTACAAACAATAAATACAAATAAAGCGTATTTAGAATTGTCTGTATTGTGAATAATTGGATACTTGAAATCGGTAGCAACACACTCAGATCAATAATCATTCTTAATACGAATATTTTTATGAGTTTTCGAGGAAAATCTACAAATAAATCAGTAATGTCAACTTTATTTTTTGAGATTAATAACACATTTAAAGTTAGAATACTTAACAAAAAAAGAAAGCATCTTGTAAATAACATCTGAATAGTCTCTTTGCAAAATTGGAATAAATAGCCGTCAAATATATTTTTTGTTGGCACACCAAATATAAAATACAAAAACTCAATACTGAATAAACAAAAAACCGGAACAATTATTCTTTTAATGTGAATCTTTTTCATATATTCTATTAAATAACTCTATAAATGACTGATCAAGGTTAATAGTGTCTGAACAAGGAAGCTCAAGCATTACATCATATTTAAATACACTACTTCTTCTAACAATTTTTACACTGTCCTTTTCATAAAGAAAAGGTGTAGCCATAACCAATCCTTCATCATTAAGCCAAAGCTGAGCGTATATATCTGATCCTTTATGTTTCTGGTCTACACTTATAATCATATCATAAGTATACGAATAATCAATTGTTGTTCCGGTAATTTCTTCATATAAACTAGCACAAGCATTTGAGAACAATACTTGTACAAATGGATATCCCATATTTTCAATATAACTACTGTTCTCCCTTCCGGCATATAGATTATACATTTCTTCTACATCTGACGATGATACAGTAATTATAACTTTACGAAAATCATTTGGTTCATTTCTATAAAACTCAAAACAAATACTTTTCCTTGATAAAGAACCATTTATAAGATCGATAATATTGCTAAAAATCAAAACGCTTCCAGCCGCTATATTATACGGTTTATCTTTTCTAAATGTATCCGTATTCTTTAGATATCCTTTTTTGTTAACAAATGTATATCCTCCGCCAACTGGTTGAGAACCATCATGCAAATCATCTGTAACTGCTACTTCTCTACCATGTATATACTCAAACATATTGAAATCAATATCATTTTCAGTTAATGTTTTGTATTTTTCGCAGACAGGTTCATAATAATATTCCTTACGTATTCTTTGTAATGCAGGAACGTATATATCATAATATTCCCCTTGGTATTTTATCCGACCATAATCAGATTTTCTCGAATAGCTTGTTGGATCCGAAGGAGTTGTAATCCCATTTTTTATACTTCCATTATATATACTATCCTCAATCAGATTTTTATCAATATGAATTTCATCACCATCTGGTAAACCATCTCCATCTGAGTCTGGATTATTAATGTCTGTTCCTATTGGTTTGCCATTCGGTCTTAAGCCATATAATTCAATGAGATCTGGAATTCCATCGCCATCCGAATCTAACTTCCAAAGTAGCGTGAAGTCAGGGTCATTCTTTAAACTATTGACATCTGAATTTTTCAGTATTTCTGGTAGATTTTCTGCAAGAATTACCTTATTAAAATCACCTTTGGTTTTGTTCGCAATATCTTTTAGTAAATCATCACCTGAATCATTACCTAAGCCAAATGTATAGATTTTTATTTTATTTTGAAAAGCAATACTAACTGCCTCATTAGTATTTTCTATATCACTAGTTGATACTTCTCCGTCTGATAATAAAATAATTCTATTAATTATTCTATAATCCGGATTGTTTTCGCATCTTCTTAAAATATTTATAGCTGAATTTATGGCAGTAGAGTAATAAGTACCACCTCCATCAGATATTTTTTGTAATGACTGTATTAAATCGAATTTACTATCTGTAATATTACATAGAATTTTTGTATATTCCTTATTAGAAAATGTTACGATGGCAGCTCTATCTGCAGATTTCATGCTATTAATAAAGTTTTCACAGGCTGTTATGCGTTTACATGTATTATATCCGTAATGTTCAAGCCAATACTGCTCCATGTCATCTGATGTAATTGGAGGACGAGCAGGTGCGTCATCTCTAATTGTTCTGATAATTGGATCAAATCCACTATATCCTGTCATACTTCCTGAAGTATCGATAACAAAAACTGTATTAAACGCAACATTAGATGTACTAACATTATCATTAGTAATCGAATTATTTATGGTATTGAAACTGTCCTCCCAAACTTTATACCATTCTTTTTTATTAACAAGCATATACTTTGAAAAGTGTTTTGTTCTAACTGTTATAGTAAAATTACTTTCGTCTATTATAGTAACAAAGTCATTATCTATTGTGCATTCATAATATTTTTGGCTATATTCATCATACCATAGTACACATAAGTCGTTAATTGACATATTGTTCAATTCTTTTGGATCAATGAAAAAAGTAATATCTGCATTTTCAAAAAAGGTATCAACTTCAAATTGAAAGGGATCTCCTACTAATCCAACAACATCCGAAGAAAGTAAATCGATACCATATACGCTATTTACAGTTAAATTATTCCTGAGATTTCCGTTGGTTTTCATTTTTACTGCGATATTTGAAATTATTTTATCATGTGATTCCAAATTTATTTCGACATTCTGTTCAGTGATTTCATTACCATCAAGTATTCCATTATCATTAGAATCAGAATTAATAGGAGAGAAATTCATTTCTATTTCATCATCATCATTCATTCCATCATCGTCTGTATCAATCTTCAACGGATTTGTGTGATACACATAAATTTCATCATAATCAGTCAAATTATCACCATCAGAATCTTTGTCCCAAGGTGATGTTCCTTCTGCGTATTCTTGATAATTCCTAAGATTATCTAAATCAAAATCCTCTTTTCCATCCGATATACCGTTACCATCAGTATCGTAAAGAATAGGATTTGTATGAGTAATAAAGATTTCGTAATAATCATTTAACAAATCATTATCGCTATCAACACGACTTTCGTCTGTTCCAATGTAATATTCAACACAATCAGGAAGACCTTCTCCATCTGTGTCCTTAAGGATTGACCAATTATCTGGATTTTCAAAAAAATCCGGAAACTCATTTTTATTTTCATCTTTCATATATTGCCATTCATCATACGGAATATCAATTGATTCTGAATTTGTTCCGACAAATGTGCTTGCATTACTGCTGTAATTAGCATTTACATTCGGGCAGGTAATCTCAATTCTTTCTGCGATAATCACAACATTGTTAAGGTTAAGATTTATAGCATTAATTATAACAGTACCAAAAGGAGCGTATACAAGTCCGTTAAGATTGACATTCTGACTATCAATTACTATATCTCCGTATTTTGAAAAAATTACAGAATTATTAGTATTTTTAACTTCTCCGTATAAATTAATATTTTCAAGAGCTTTCAATGCACTATTGATATTAATATTTCCCGTCAATGAGGTTTCTCCCTGAACTTCTGTTGGAATATTGATATTAATGTTTGTCTCTTCAAGTGTATAATCATAATCATACTTATCAATATTGGAAGAAGAAAAATACTGATTATGAATTTTATCAAAAATATAAATCATAGATTCATCAGCTTTTTCAATTCTTTCTCCGTTAATATTAGTATTAACACTTGAAATTATCGAGCCATTAGTGGCAACATTACCGTTACACTGAAATTATCTGCATTGACAGTAATTGCACCTTCATCACCTGAAGATGCAAATAACGTATATGGATACGCTACTGTAACTTCATCTGCATATGTCGAAACAGAAGGCACAGCACTTATTGCAACAGCAATGCTCAACATTCCAGACAAAATACGTTTTAAACTTGGTTTCAATTCAAACCCTCCTAAAAAATTGATATGTTTAGTAAAATATCCATCTAAACTCTACCAATATTTTATCAGCAACAAAATATATTGTCAACGATTTGTGTATACATTTTTGTATATATATGACAATGTTTATGGATTAATTATTGGTAGTTTAACAATGCATACATAATTATTCATATGTTTCTTTATAATTTTATATCTGACACTCATGCTTTTTGCTTTCCTTATCATAATTAATGCCAACAAGCAATATTTCTCTGCTGAATGCAATGAGTTTATCAGTATAATTCCTGTCTTTTATCTGCTTTAAAGCATCTTCAGCAGATTTATTATACTTTAACTCTGCTACAATAGCCGGAGCATTAACACCTTTGCGTGGTATGAACGCCAGATCAGCGAACCCTTATCCAAAAGGAAATTCTCTGATAATTTCATACTGTTTTCTTGCTGAATAATAAGCAAGTGCAAGCGTTACAGAAAGTGACAGCTCATTGTTATATGCTATAATCGAAGAATTCTGTTGGTGAACCTCTTCGATTATTTCAGCACCCTTCTTTTCATCACAGTTAAGAGTAGCAGTCAGAAGCTCATCTGACTTGCGAACTACATTCATAACTTCTTCCTAGCCATCGTTCTATAAAGTTAATACTTAAATAAATTATGCCACAAATAATTATTAATTTCAATTTGATTTTTAGCTTGCTGTATCTGTCTTTACCTTATTTTACAGTAGTCTGCGGAAATCAATCTTCGCCTTCGGCTCGATTTCTTTAGCAGACCTTGAATTCGTCGTTACTATTGCATTCTGCGTCGATTTTATCTCCTTGTGAGCAATGAAACGACATCTCTGAAACCTTCTATAACAACCATGTAGTAAAGCGCAGGGCATGAAGTATTACCAAATTCAGATGCGCTCCGTGCATCTGAATTAAAATTGTGCCGCAGGCACCACCTTTCAATCGGTACGCCTGCGGCGTTCTATTTTAAAAAACAAAACATGAAGATCGCTCTTCATGTCTTGTTTTTAATATATTGCAAATCATTTTATGATCTTTTCAATCCGGCATTCGTGCTTCCTGTTTTCCCTATCATAATTGATTCCGACAAGAAGAAGCTCTCCGCTGAACGCTTTCAGTTTTTCAGTATAGTTCCTATTCTTTATCTGATTTATTGCACCTTAAAGACCTTTTTTTATGAATTTTTCGCAGTAATCTCCTTTTTCATTTTATCCGAAGCAGAACATATCCATCAGGAAATCAAATATCATGTGCAGTGCCACAGGTACAAGGATATTTCTGCTTTTCAGAAATGTAACGCTGAATATGACGCTGAGAATGATGACCTGAACGAATCCGAAATGAAGAAAAACCCCAGCCAATTCGCCGTGAATCGTCCAGGTGGGAATATGGATCGCCACGAACATCAGTGAACTGAGCAATATCGCTTTCCACTGATTCTGTCGCTCTTTGCCGGCCATGGCATTCAGCAGCCAGCCGCGGAATACCATTTCTTCCGTGATGCCAACAAAGGAATACATTATGATTTCTTTTGCACCAAAATCACTGTTCAATGTCAGTGAGCCTTTGTGGAGATACGCTGTAACAAGGGGATAAAGCACAAAGAGCAGGAATACAGGCAGATATCTCAGCCATTTTACCTTTGAAGTGAACATCTCTTTCAACCCGATACAGACATCGTCTCTGTAATGATGCACAAGAAGTGCTGCCGGAAGAACCCACACAAGGTTCTTGATTATAACCGTCTTTACAATCTGCGAACTGATTTCTCCGTGGAAAATATCATCTATGACCGGTTTCCCTAAAAACTCAAACAAAGTCCATATTGTATAGAATGCAATGCTATATAGGATAAGTACCTTAGTTTTTGGTATTCGCTTTTCAGCAGTTTCCATAGCTGGATACCCCCGCTATTCTTTTCATATTTGTTTCATAGGTGGGTGCGGGCACTGCCCGCCTCAGACTGCCGGGAATGTCTTTGGCTGCTCGTCGTCTTCGCGCTTTATGGGGATCGGTTCCTTTTCGGGAGGGAGCTGCACCTTTACTCCTCTGTCCTCTGCAAGCTCGCTCCTGCCCTCTATCATGCGCTCCTCGTAATCTGCGCCCGTCATAGGCTTGGCGAAGGCATAGCCCTGTATCATGTCACAGCCCTGCTCTGCGAGGAACTCCACCTGCTTTCTTTCCTCGATGCCCTCTGCCACCGTGAGCATATTAAGGCTCTTCGCAAGCTTGATAGCCTCTCCTACGACTATCGCTCCCCTGTCGGTGCCCGCCTCCTTGCCGCGGAAGAAGTCCGCGTCGAGTTTGAGCACGTCAAGCGGCATATCCTTGAGGGAATTGAGCGATGAATAGCCCGAGCCGAAATCGTCCATAGACACCTTGAAGCCATAGCTCTTGAGCTTGTTTATCACGTTTATTATAGCGTTCTTGTCATCGAAGAATGCGCTCTCTGTCAGCTCTATCTCGATAAGCTCGCGGGGTGCGCCCTCACGGTCAACCGTGTCGCGTATCTGCTCGGCAAGATCCGGCTCGATGAAGTGCGCCCTTGACACATTCACCGATACAGGCACGCATTTGAGCCCCATGTCGAGCCAGCGCTTCTGATCTCTTGCCACATGGGTGAGCATATAATGGTCTATCTCCGTGACAAAGCCGTTCTTCTCGAATATGGGTATGAACTTATAGGGCGAAAGGAAGCCGTATACCGGGGAATCCCATCTTATCAGCGCCTCCGCTCCCCTGAGCATATGTGTGGCAGGATCGTACTTGGGCTGATAGTATACCACAAATTCCTCGCCGTCCACAGCGATCTGCTGTACCTGTGCGACGGTATCCTCCCAGCGCTGTTCCTCCACGAACTTCTCATCATAGAATGCGATGCCCGATGCGCTCGCGATGGAGGAGCAGGCGGCGCAGGCATTGTTGTAATCCCTCTCTATATCCACATTGCGCCTGCGTGTCAGATAGCCCGCCCCGCGCACCGCAGGCAGGGGGTACACGCCCGCACGGAACTGTGTGCCGCCCTCACCGAGGGATGATATGATGCCTTCAAGGCGCTTTCTCATATCCTCCTCGCTGTCATAGTACATCAGCAGGGCGAAGCGATCCTCTGCGCTGTGAGCGCAGAGCTCACCGCCCGACAGCAATGACCGCAGCTTTGTATATATCTCCGAAAGCTTCATCTCACCGTCGCGGATGGAACGGCAGGCACAATAGCGCCTGTATCCGGTGAATTCGAGATCCACGAAGGCAAAGCCCTTCTTGGCGCTGCCGAACATATTCAGCCTGTGATCTGCATGTGCTATGAACCACATCCAGTTGTTGGCGTTTATCTTTATGTCGGTGTAGAACAGCTTGTTCACCCTGCCCTGATCGACCGCAGCAATTATCGTATGTACTATCATCAGCAGCAGTATCACGCCGATGAGCACTGCCATAAAGCCGACCATGATAAGTACGAGAGTTACGCTGCCCTCCTTTATGGGCACCACAGCCTTGAAAACAAGGTCTTCTCCGCTGCTGAGGTCTATGGTCATCCACACAGGGAGTTCCATTATGATCTCGCGGCTTTTGACCTCCTTGTTTTCATCCGAGCTGATGTTACGGCGGATATCCTGTGCAAGCTTCATGAAGTCTATATCCACACCGCCGTTTTCATCGGGGAAGATGACGCTGTACTGCGTATCGGGATACATGAGTATATACTGCCTGTCATCTTCATCGGTATAGGGCATATCATAGAATGCGCCCTGTTCGCTGCAGGTGATCTCGCCCTTTGAATGGATGATATCCCCGTTCTCACTGCGGATGAAATAATCCATATCCGCTTCGTCAAAGAGCTTGTACCCTTCTGATGCCACGCCTCCTTCATAGATATCCGCGAGCATCTTCTTTGCTTCGTACTGATTCTCTATGGTGGCATTGACGGAGAAGCCCGTGAATACCGCAGCGAACATAGTGACCGAGATCGCTGCGACGAAGGATATGATCAGAAACATCAGCACGGTGACCCATGCATGGTTCTTGCGGAGCTTCAGAAATCTCTTCCTGGTCTTCTCCAGCTTTTTCCTTGCCTTGTCATCTTTATTTTTCATCGTATATCCCTCATACGGAGCTTATCCCACAAACTCCCTGGTAAGCGTGCCGAGTATCTCGCATCCCTTTACAAGCTGTTCGTCGGTGGGCGTGGAGAAATTCATTCGGAAGGATGTGGTGGGGTCTGTGGGCTGTGCAGTGAATGCATTGCCGGGCACTACTGCCACTGTCCTTTCCACTGCCGCCTTGCAGAATGCGGGCATATCCGCTCCCTCGGGGAGGGTAGCCCATACGAACAGACCGCCCTGCGGCTCTGTCACCTTTACAAGGGGGGAGAAATTATCGCGTATGCCCTGTGCCATTATATTGTACTTGCGGCGGTATATATCGCGCAGATGTGCGATATGCGCCTCAAAGTCATACTCTGTGAGTATGCGGTGGCATATCATCTGGGCAAGTATATTGGTATGTACGTCGGATACCTGCTTGCATACGACTATCTTTGCGATTATCTCGGGAGCAGCGCATACGAAGCCGACTCTCATTCCGGGGGATACCACCTTGGAGAATGAGCCTGCATATACTACCCTGCCCTCTGTGTCAAGGCTCTTGATAGAGGGGATGTCCTCCCCTGCAAAGCGCAGCTCGCCGTAGGGATCATCCTCGAGTATGATGAAGTCATATCTGCACGCCAGCTCGTATACCTTCTTCCTGCGCGCATACGACATGCATCTTCCGGAGGGGTTCTGGAAGTTGGGTATCACATACAGCACCTTTATGCCCTTCTTTGCCTGCTCCTCGAGAAGAGCGGCATCTATGCCCTCATCGTCCATAGGGATGCCCCTGAGCTCTACATTGTATGAACGGAACGCATTGAGACATCCTACGAAGCTCGGATCCTCCGCCGCAAGCACATCTCCCTCATTGAGGAAGGACTTGCAGGTGAGCTCGGATGCCTGCTGACCGCCCGATGTTATGACTACATCATCCCTTTCGGAATATACGCCCTTCTTCGCAAGGCGAGCCTTTACTGCCTCACGCAGGGGAGCATAGCCCTCCGTTACGCTGTACTGCAGTGCGGCGATGGGATCCCTGTCAAGTATGTCGGATGCTATCGCGCGGATATGTTCCACGGGAAACGCATCGGGTGCGGGATTGCCCGCCGCAAAGGAGATTATGCCGGGCTGTGATGTCATCTTCAGTATCTCACGAATAGCCGAGGGCTTGAGACTGAGCACCTTATCCGAAAATTTGTAGTTCATTTCTTTTCCTCCGTTTTATCTGTATCATCTGTTATTCCATGTGCCTTGATAAAGCACAGTGCACTGAGCGCGGAAAATATCACCGCACATATCACATATCTCATATCTGCTCCTTGTACTGCACGCTCATGAATAGTGCGGCTGTTATTTCCTTATCGCAGTTACCACTCTGTCAAGCCCTGCATACTGTATCACGCGTATGTGTGTGAAGCCGCTGTCGGACAGTATCTTCTTCACATCCTCCGCCTGCCTGTCACCTATCTCAAGGACTATGCCGCCGCCGTGTCTGAGCCTCTCGCCCCACAGCGACGCTATGATGCGGTAGAATTTCAGCCCGTCGGTGCCGCCGTACAATGCGGTCTCAGGCTCATAGGACACCTCACGCTGCAGGTCGTTCATCTCAGCCTCGGTGAGATAGGGCGGATTTGATATGATAAGGTCGAGCTCCACCGGTTCGCCCGATGCATCCACAAAGTTATCGAGCAGATGCCCGTTGGATATATCGCCGCGTATCAGCGTGACATCCGCCTTGTTGTCACGCACATTGTCGAGCAGATAGGGTATGGCATCGCCGGAGAGCTCCACCGCATAGGTCTTCACGCGGTCGCCTGCCTCCTTTGCCATAGCCACTGCTATGCATCCGCTGCCCGAGCACAGGTCGGCGGTGATGAGCGGCGTACCGTCGTACAGGCGGCTCACCATATCGAGCGCTGCGGTCACTGCGGTCTCGGTATCGGGACGGGGTATCAGCACGCCCTCACCCACCTTGAAGGTAAGGCCGTAGAATTCCCATGTGCCGAGTATATACTGCAGGGGATAGCCCTCGAGCCGCTTGTGTGCGGCACCTATCGCCATAGCGCATTTATCCTCGGATATATTGTTCTCGGGATGTGTCAGCAGTGCTTCACGGGGAGCTATGAAGTCCTCGAATATGCACAGCGCATCGAAATCTCCGTCGGGAATATCTGCAAGCAGCGAGCGAAGCCGCCCGTTTATCTCCTTTATCGTCATATGGTCCTCCTATCGCCGCGGCTAACTGTTCATGGTGCTGTACATACCGTTGGATATCTCCGCAGGAGTAAGGACGAGACTGTCGTCCGTGCTTCCCGGGCGCACCATGATATACTTTGAGCCTGTGGTCTGAGCCTCGAAATATCCGTTTGAGATGTAGTCCTGCCGGCTCGCCGCATCGCATACGGCTATGCGCATCAGTTCAAGCCTTGACTGTGCCACGGTGCCGTTGAACTTGTAGAACACCCTTTCGCCGCTCGACTGATCCGTGCGCACCGTCACAAGTCCGTCCCATCTCGTGGGTATCATGAAGCAGTAGCCCTGGGACGGTTCATACAGGGATGAATATTTCACCGCAAGGGTGTAATTCTCGAATACGTTCCATTTGGTGATATATATCTGCTCATTGTCGCGGTATCCCGGGAACTGCCCTATAGTGGGTATCTCTACTATGCCGTCGCCGTCTATGTCCCTTGAATACAGCCATCGCCTTGCAGTGATGTTGGGTATCTCGGAATTGTCAAGGGCTGCGGGATCGCGCAGCTCCCCGTCTATGCAGTAAAGTATCTCCGTGGATATGGTACCGCTTCCCGATGAGCTGTCGGCATATACCGCAGCTGCACCGCCGCCTATACCGCCGTGTACTGAGCTTACGAGCTCTGCCGTGCTCGTCCTCATGAGCACCTGTGATGCGCAGCGCACGCCGTCTCCGCTGTCCGTGACAAGGGATGCATATGCGGGATGATCCTCGGTATTGCCGTTTATCAGCACTATGTCCTCGCCGCCGTCAAGATTGAGGTCGGTGATCTCCATGCGGGAATACAGCTCGGTATACTCTGCCTTGAGCCTGCCGCCCGCATAGCTGTATACGCACAGCGTCTTGTCCGCACGCGCGGTGCTTCCGTAGCCTATCACAAGATAGGTCTTGTCGGTGGAAAAGCCTGTCATATATACTCTCTCCACCTGAGAGCCCGGGGCGGAATGGTCGTATACGCTGCGCCACTGTCCGTCCTCGCAGGAGAGTATATTTATCCTTACATTAGGCTGATCCTTCCCCTTGTAGAAGGCGGCAGCCTCATCCGTGCCGTCTCCGTCAAGGTCGCAGAACACGAAGGCGCTGCGCTCCTCGCCCGAGCGGGGATATACATAACTTATGTCGCTGCCGGCTGCATCCACAAGGGCATTGTATACCTGCTTCTGCATATCCGACATCACAGGCGGCTCGAGCAGCTCATCCACCGATGCTATGCCCGAACAGCCCGAAAGGAGTATAGCGGCGGCTGCCGCTGCACAGCGTTTAATCATGCTTTGCTCCATACTGTAGAAACGCCGCCCCTGAAAGAGCGGCGTTTGGATTAGTGTATCTTGGTCTCGATCTTTTCTCCCTCGGGAGGAATTACGATCTCATCTACTTCGTCCTCGATATTGGACATCTCCTCATAATCTCTCGTCATGGGAGCCTTTGTCCAGCGGCGCTTGCCGGAGGACAGTCTCGGCATTGCTCTGTATACATATGTAGTCCAGAACGCACCTACGATGGTGACTGTCATGAATATTATGCCAAGGTCTGCGGTGTCGGGAACGAGCATATTCTCTCTTGAGTCATAGCCGTTGGGGAGAAGGAGAAGCACATATCTGGGTATTACGCTGACTGCTGCAAGTATCGAGGAGGTATATCCCCAGAAGCAGAGCCAGAATCTCGTGTTTTTCTTCTCCATGCCGTTGAACAGTCGTGCCATGGTCATGAAGAACATAACTGCGAACATTCTCGAAGCCAGCTCATAGAGCCTGTCGGAGGAAAGTCCGATAGCGTCGTTCTGAGAGATGACGCGGAGGATATTCACTACCTGCCATATGGAATAGGTGGCAAGCGATGCACAGTTGGCATGTGTAAGGCCTTCGCCCTTGAAGATGTTGACTGCCATGGATATGAAGCACAGTATAACAAGTATGGTGAGCAGCTGGAAGAAGAATGTGCCCACGGTGTATCCCGCAAGTCTGGGATATTCCTTGTATGCGTACTTGTCCACATCGGGGTTGTTGAGCAGGTTCTCCTTGGCGTAGCGCTCGTTCTTGCCCCACAGGCTGACAAAGTATACCACTATGTCTATGACGAACAGCACTGCCATTGCAACTGCGGCATATCCCGCAGACTGAGGTATCTTCTTGCTCAGTCTGTCATATCTGAGCCTCCACGGATTGATGAGCACGCAGGACTTTATTACCTTGTCCCTTGCGGAGCCCGTGATGAGCACGAAGGCTATCAGTGCAAAGCCCGCTGCCAGTATCAGAAGAGGAAAATTGAGCAGAGGATTGGAGTTGATGTATCTGCCCTTGTCAAAGTCGTAGTTGGTGGAAAGCTGTATCAGCCTTGCTCCGACCGCAACGATAAGGACGATAACGTACAGGAAGGCGGCAGCCTTCTTCTTGAGAGGTCCCTGTCGGTTCGCGATAGCGTTGTTCTTCTCCCTCAGGGTATCCTCATCGATAAATTTCCGAGCCATATTCCCACAGATCCTTTCGGAATGATCATGATCTTCAACGTCACAAAATAACAGAAAATTCCTAATATATTTTACTACAAAAGAAGCGATATGTCAAGGGGGTTTTTAATATAAGTTGTTGTAATAATTCATAAAATTACACCGGATATATCAGCAATATACTTAAACCGCCCTTTACTGCTCGGCTGTAAAGCGCAGCTCTGTGACATACAGCCCGGACTGTCTGAAGAACATCTTGAATGTGGTGTAGCGTGAGAATACGGGGAATCTGCCCGAATACGACGCTGTCTCTCCTCCCCTGTAAGTGAATGACGTAAAGGGCGTGCCCATGCTCGAAAGGGTCAGAGGCAGCTGTGCAAGGCTGCTGCCCTCGGCGCGTGCGGTCACGGTGACGGTGACAAAGCCCTTGTAGGAGGGAGAGTCGAGAAGCATATGTACTGCGCTCCCGCCTGCCGCCGTGATCTCATCGGTGAGTACGAGCTCCCCGTCAAAGGTATAGATAGGCACATCGCCCGTCTCTGCATCGTCTGCGGCCTCACGTCCCTCGATGGTCACCTTCTCCGCTGTGCCGGCAAGCCTCTCGAAGGCATATGTACCTTTAAGGAAGCGGCATATGTTCATGGCATTGCGCTGGAGCTCACCCACGGTGATATACCCCTGTGCCAGTGCCTCCGTCAGTGTATCCTCATGATTTTCGGGATTGCCCGTTACCATATATACATCATTCTGGGAGCGTGCCACCTGTGCTATATCCTTGTCGAACTGGGGCTCCTGTCCGCGCCTTGCGGTATTTGCCCACCAGTCCGTCATGAGGAAGCCGTCAAAGCCCCACTGCTCACGGAGTATAACGGTGTCAAGGTCATAGCTGCACGAGGTGTACAGACCGTTCACCTTGCCGTAGGTGGTCATGATGGACTCAGCGCCGTTCTTCACGCCTATCTCAAAGCCCCTGAGATATATCTCACGGAGAGCGCGCTCGGATACCACGGAATCCACCGTATGTCTGCCCGTCTCCTGATTGTTGCCGCAGAAATGCTTCATTACGCCGTTTGCTCCGCCCCTGCGCAGACCGCAGAGCTCTGCGGATGCCATCTGTCCGGTAAGCAGCGGATCCTCCGAGAAATACTCGAAATTCCTGCCGCCGAGGGGATGACGGTGTATATTCATGCCGGGGCCCAGCAGACAGTCCACGTTGTTCGCGCGCAGCTCCGTGCCCGCAAATGTGAACAGCTCCGCCGCCGCAGCCTTGTTGAATGTGGATGCGATGAGCGTGCCTATGGGCATCGAGAATGCGGGAGTGCCGCAGTCAAGGCGTATGCCGGAAGGGCCGTCCGCACAGCAGCCCGCAGGGATGCCGTATGCCGCAAGCGCATCGGTAACGCCGCCGAATGCCGCAGCAGTGCCCATAGTGACTCTCGGGCTGTTCATGCCCTCGCCCCTTGCGATGCTGCAAAGCTCCTTCTCGCTGAGCTGAGCCACGAACTGCTCCATAGTGCAGCGTGTGCCGACATCGGCGAGCTTGAAGCCCTTGTCGCCGGTGATGGGCATAGATGCGGGCAGTGCTGCTTTGCGCCTGTCCTCCTCGGACACCTCCAGTACAGGCACGGCCTCGTATGTGCCGTCCGAGCGCAGCCTCTCGAAGCTCTCCACGGGTGCGAGTGCCTGCGACAGCTGCTGTGTCACGGTGTCCTCTGCTATGGTAAATCTGCCCGTCTCTGCGGCGGAGCGCACATCCGTGCCGGTATATACGATGTATTCGCCCTTTTCGAGCACAAATGCGCTCTTGTGGCCTGTTATCCCGCTGTCATCATATGAGCAGAAGTCACGGGGTGAAATGTCTATCTCTATGGTCTGTGATGCGCCTGCTGCAAGCATACCCGTCTTGTCGAAGCCTGCGAGCACACGGGCGGGCTTGCCGAGCCTGCCCTGCGGAGCGGATACATATACCATGACTGCGCGCTTGCCTGCGCGTGTGCCTGTATTTGTCACCTGTGCGCGCACCTTTATGCCCTCTGCCCCTGCGCCGACTATGTCCGCCTTCACGTCAAACTCGGTGTAGGACTTTCCATAGCCGAAGGGATACAGCACCTTTTCGGGGGCAAGGGTCTCATAGTAGCGATAGCCCACATATATATCCTCGGCATATACCGCACGGGCAGTATCGCCGAAATTGCTGTTGGAAGGCACCGCATCGAGGGATACGGGTATGGTGTCGGGCAGATGTCCGGAGGGGGATACATCGCACAGCACATCCGCCACAGCGCTGCCGCCCGTCATGCCGCCGTGCCATACATACATCACAGCGCCTATGCCGTACTTCTTCACAAAGCTCATATCTATGATATTGCCCGTATTCAGGAGCACTGCCACCTTATCGAAATGTGCGGTGACTGTGCGCAGCATCTCCTCTTCACCGTCGGAGAGGTAGTACGAGCCCTTCTCGGGCTTGTTCTCCTGCTCCTCGCCCGCTGTGCGCGCAATGATGCATACTGCCGCAGAGGAGGTCTCTGCCGCACGCTTCACCAGCGCATCATCGAGGGGCATCTCCTCCTGCGACCAGGGCTCGCCGCCCCATCCGTCCGCTATCTTTACGGGATTTGCCTCATCCCAGCTGCGGTATGCCGCAAGCACTTCCTCATTGAGCCTGAAGCCCGCTTCAAGTATGCCGTCGAGTATGCCCGTCACCTTGGGCGCATTCACAAGGCCGCCCGAGCCCGTGCCGGACTTGTAGTAATGGAGCTGCATACGTCCGAAAAGGGCAAATTCCCTGTCACGGCTCAGGGGCAGCGTGCCGTCATTCTCAAGGAGCACCGCTCCCTCTGCGGCTGTTTCTCTGGCACATCTCAAATAGTCGTTCCAATCAAGTGTCATAGCATTAGTCCTTTCCGGATTGACATATCCGCGTAATAGTGGTATACTTGAAGATACGGGGTCTCCCCGTAAAACGTCACAGACGGAGGCATTATGTTACTATTCAGACAGTTCTCGATGAAGACAAAGACACGGCTTTCCGTGATATCCCTGGCGGTATCCCTTGCGTGGATACTCTTTGCCCTTCTCTTCCCTATGGAAGCTTTCGGCATGTTCATCGGATGGGCAGTGGGCGCAAATGTGCTCCTCATCGGTCTGTCCCTTGCGGTAAATATATGCCTTGATACGCTGTTCTCGCACATGATGAAGACGGATGTGCCCCTTATCGCCGTACTCGGCTCAGGGCTGCTGTACAATCTGTCATTCATATATATGCATTCGATATTCTATTATTCCCTGCTCACCCTCGCAGAGGACGGAGCAGGCGCAGGCGAGCTTTTCATCGCCGCTCTGCCGCTGATAATACCCGTATTTATCGGCACTCTGTTCGATATACTGATATTTTTGCATCATGAGAAGAGCCGCCGCAGCCTTGTGTGCTCACTGCTCTTCTCCGCATCGCAGACGCTTGTGTATCTGCTGATGTTCACCCTCGACAAGCGCCTTATGCTCAGATGATGTAGCTTACCGGGTCTGTGCTGTTCTCCGCGGTATACAGGAGTATCCCCGTATCGTGCAGGAGGTCGCGCATCAGCCGGGTGAATATTATCTCGGTGTGGTAGTGTCCGCAGTCGAACACGCTGATGCCCGCATTGATGGCATCCACGAAATTGTTGTGTCTGAGGTCGCCGGTTATCAGCGCATAGCCGCCTGCGATGGCATCATTCACCATGCTGCTGCCCGCACCCGATGATATCGCCGCCCTCCTGATATATCCGCCGCCCGTGTATCTCACCACGGTGCAGCCGAGCGCCGCTTTCAGGCGCACAGCCATATCCTTCGGCTCAAGCGGGGCATTCAGGTCGTATATGCGCCCTATGCACATCCCGTTGCCCATATCCTCAAGGGGCAGGGACTTGTCCATGGGGCAGAGCCCGAGAGGGCCGCTCAGCAGATCGTACAGACCCTTGTTCATGCCGCAGGGCGACATATCGAAGGGGGTATGGGTGCATATCGCGGATATGCCGTATCTGAGCAGCTTCCCCACAGTGGAGTTCCTCCCCACCGAACGCAGCGGATCGAATATCACGGGATGATGGCTTATGATAAGTTCAGCTCCGATGGCATTCGCCTCATCTATCACGGGCGAGGTTATATCCAGTGCAAGCAGTGCCTTTGTCACCTCAGCGTTCGGGTCTCCCGCAAGTATGCCGCAGTTGTCCCAATTCTCCGCACAGGCAAAGGGCACATCGCGGTCTATCCGCTGATATATGTCTTTGACAGTCATAGCTTCCATTTTTCTCCTATAAGTGCAAGTATATGCTCATTGTATGCCGCTTCATCGGGTCTTGCCGCCGCCATGCCGATGGCGGCCTTTTTCATGCGCTCGCACATCAGGCGCACATACTCCCGGTCGTCCTCACGAAGCGGAGACAATCCACCCGTGTATACGGCTGCCTCGTCGTATTCCCTGCGCCCCGTGTATACGAACCTTGCCGCAGTATACACATGACCCTTAGAGCGCACCGCTCTCTCCTCATCTATGGAAAAGCCCGCCTCAAATAGGCTTTTCCTCAGATGCTCCGCCCTTGACATGGGCTGAGCTATGATGTGCATTTCCCGTGTGCGCTCATCCTCAAGTATGATGCGGGATATGAGCTCGCCTCCCATGCCTGCGCATATTATGTCCGTCACGCCCTCAAGGGGCAGATCCTTCGTGCCGTCCGCAAGGAAAAGCTCCACCCTGTCCGCAGTGCCCTCACCGATAAGGGTGCGCCTTGCGGCTTCGAGCGGCCCCGGATTTATGTCCGAAGCTATGGCGCGCTCACACTTGCCCGAACGCACGAGGAATGACGGGAGATACGCATGGTCGGTGCCTATATCTGCCGCAAAGCCGCCTGTGACCAGATCGGCACAGACGGCCAGACGCTTATCAGGCAGTATCATTATGCCTGAGTCTTCTGTGAGAAGTAGTTGTTGAGAGCCTCTACCAGCTCATCGGGGTCTACTCCGTGGACCATGCACGCCTCCTCGATGGTCTCGCCGAGGGATGCGGGGCAGCCTATACAGTGCATCCCGATGTCCATGAAGAAGGGAGCTACGTCCATATCTTCCATAAGAATGTCGCTGATAACGGTTTCCTTTGTTACTGTCATTTTCATTCTCCTTTGTTATGTTGTTCGGATGATATCCGATGAACGGCTATTCGAGTATATCCTCTATATTCGTCAGGCGCTTCATCTTCGTGACTATCACGACGCTGTCGCCTACCTTGAGCATATCGGGGCCTCTCGGTATCATTACCCTCTTGCCGCGGAGCACCGCTGCGATAAGGGTCTCATGATGGAGCCTGAGCTCCTGGATGGGTCTGTCGGTGAGTGCGGAGGGATGGGTTATCTCGAACTCTGCCGCCTCCACCTGCCCCCTGCTTATGCTGTAAAGGGTCTTCATGCTGCTCCCGATAGCGTTCTTCATCGCCCTGACGTATCTCACGATAACGTCTGCGGTGATATTCTTCGGGTATATGATCGTGTCAAGATCGAGCTTCTTCACGATGTCATCGAAGTCGAAGCGGTTTATCTTGGTGATGGTCTTAACCTTGCCCTGGCTCTGTGCGAACAGCGAGAGGAGTATATTCTCCTCGTCCATATTGGTGAGGGATACGAAGCCGTCCCTGTCGCCGACGTTGTACTGCATCAGCAGCTCCTTCGACGTGGCATCCGCATTGACTACCGTGATGCCCTCCTCGGTAGTGCACAGCTCCTCGCACCTTGCCTTGTCCTTTTCGATGAGTATGACGTTCACGCCGTCACGGACAAGCTCCCTGCACAGATACCTGCCTATGTCTCCGCCGCCTGCGATTATGACATCCTTGGCGGAGTTGGTGCGGTAGTTTATCTTGCGGAAGAAGGTATGGGCATTGGCTGCGGATGCGATTATGCCCAGCACGTCGCCCTCCTGTATCACGAAATCACCGTGCGGTATGAGCGCCTCTGTCTCGCCGTCCGTGGTGCGTTCTACAAGGCATATCAGCACGTCAAAGCGCAGCTTTGCCACTACGTCCATTATCTTCATGCCCGCCAGCGCACTGTTCTCGGGGAGCTTGAACTTGAGCAGCTCCACCCTGCCTTCCGCAAAGGTGTCTATCTTCATGGCGGAGGGGAAACGGAGTATGCGCGCTATCTCACGGGCTGCGGTGTACTCCGGGTTTATTATCATTTCAAGGTCAAGGCCCTGCTTCAAGAAGGCGGAATCCGCGCTGTACTGCGGGTCGCGCACTCTTGCTATGGCACGGCAGCCGC
>JAFPPJ010000426.1 GCA_017410745.1 Oscillospiraceae bacterium | reverse complement strand
CTTGTAGCTGTTCTGGGAATTATAAGCTGTGTTATTTGTGTAGCGTACCTCAGGTTCTTTCTGCGGCTGAGAATTATTGGTGAAGCCTAATACTACATCCTTGCGGAAAAGAGGGCCTGTGAATGTAAACCTTACACCGCAGAAGAATGCGATTATCGCCGCAGGAAGTGCTATCTCAAATCCGAATACCGCAACTATCGCCGCAAGTATCAGCGGGATCGAGAATGTCTTGTCCTTGCCTATGAGAAGCTCGCTGCTCAAAAACTTGGCAAAACCCGACTGGATGTCCGACTGTATATTTGATGCATTGCCGGCTGTGCTGCCGCGTCTGCTGTCATTGTTATTGTGTCTTCTCTGTATATTCCCTACTGCAAGGTAATAATCACCTTTGGCATCCGCATACGCTTCCTTTGCTTCATCATAGGACACGCCGGTGAGATCACATATGCGTTTGATATCATTCATATCTGACATATTACCGCCTCCCGAAAATCGTCTGAAAGTTCATGATACTATATTACACCATAAATATTAGACTGTCTTTTAAGAGACATTAAAATCAGATTAAAATTTCACCGTCAGATCATTGCAGATACCCGGCAGGGCATCCGCCCTGCCTATCTGTTCATTTATCAGTTCTCGTCGTATCTTTCGTCTATTACCCTGGCTGTCTTCTTCATGCTTCTCGGGAGCACGCCTATCTCTACGACCTTTACGATAGGTGTGAAGCCTATGCGGCTCTTGACCTTCTCAGCTATGCGCCTTGCCACATCCTCAAAATCATAGCTGCCGGATGTCTCCACATATATACGCATGGTGTCCTTGCCGTCAAGATGTGATATCCTTATCTGATACTCCGACGATATCTCGGTGAAGGAGCCGAGTATCTCCTCTATCTGGCTCGGAAACACATTTACGCCCTTGATCTTCATCATGTCATCGGTGCGTCCCATGATAACATCTATTCTGGGATATTCCCTGCCGCATTCGCATTTGCCGGGTATTATCCTGGAAAGGTCGTGTGTCCTGTATCTTATCAGAGGAGCACCCTCCTTGACAAGAGTAGTTATGACTATCTCACCCATCTCGCCGTCGGGAAGAACTTTGCCGGTAACAGGGTCGATTATCTCAAGATAAATATAATCATCCCAGTAATGCATACCTGTATCGTACTTGCAGTTTATGCCGATGCCCGGGCCGTATATCTCCGTGAGCCCGTATATATCGTAAAGCTCGATGCCAAGCTCGGTGGATATCCTTTCGCGCATCTTCTTCGACCATCTTTCGGAACCTATAACGCCCTTTTTCAGATGTATCTTGTCCTTTATCCCGCGCTTTGCGATCTCCTCGGCAAGAAGCAGCGCATATGACGATGTGGAGCATATTACGGTAGTCTCCATGTCCTGCATCATCTGGAGCTGCTTGTCGGTATTGCCGGGTCCCATAGGCACTGCCATAGCACCGAGACGCTCACATCCGTTCTGGAAGCCTATGCCTGCCGTCCAGAGGCCGTATCCCGGGGTTATCTGGATGCGATCCTTCTTTGTGATGCCGGCAGTCTCGTAGCATCTTGCGAACATTATCGCCCAGTCATCCACATCCTTCTGAGTGTAGGGTATGATAACAGGCTTACCGGTAGTTCCGGACGATGAATGGATGCGCACGATCTCTTCCTCGGGGGCAGTCATAAGTCCGAGAGGATATGCGTCACGAAGGTCATTCTTCTCCGAAAACGGCAGCTTTTCAAAATCCTCGGGAGTTGCCACGGATGTTATACCCGCTGCCTCAAGCTTTTTTCCATAGAAGCTGCCTGATGCCGTAAGCGCCCTGATCCTGTCATTCACAAGGTCAAGCTGGTGTTGTGAGATCTTCATAGTCTTTAGTCCTTTCTGATAATGTCATACATAAGAGCCTTCATATTGATATCTATAAACTGTGGACGCACAGTTTTCTTCATCACCTGAGCTATCTCGTCGCGGGTAAATGGCAGTACACCGCTCTGCACCGCAGCAGAGAGCATCACCATATTTGCAGATCGTGCAGAGCCTATCTCCTCTGCGATCTTCTGCGCATCAAGAGCTATGAGCCTGAAACCGCATCCCCTGATATATCCCGTCATTTCCGACGGATCATATTTTCCGCCCGTAAGCGCCGCAGTGACAGGCATTACAGGATGTGTGTTCAGTATCACAGTTCCGCCGGGCCTGAGATACCTTATCTCCCTTACTGCCTCTGCCGGCTCGAACGATATCATTATATCTGCCTGACCCTCACGGAACATAGGCGCACGGCACTTGCCGACCCTGAGATAGCTTACTACCGATCCGCCCTTCTGCGCCATACCGATAGTCTCGGCGCTCCTCACATCTGTTCCCTTTTCCATTGCTGCAGCAGCGATCAGCTTTGATGTGAGCACGATACCCTGACCGCCTACTCCGCATAAAAGTATATTCGTCATTTCTACCTCACTATCGCTCAAACGATCGCCGAAACAGGGCATATCTGCGAACAAAGTCCGCAGCCTGTACACATAGAGCTTTCTACCGTGACTTTGCCTTCATATATCACCAGCGCAGGACATCCTATACGCTTGATGCAGGCACGGCACTCGGTACATTTATCCTTGTCTACGGAATATGCCTTTGCGGGCTTTATAAGAACTGCACATGGTGATTTGAAAATGATGGCCTTTACGCCCTTCTTCTCAGCAGTTTCCCGTACTATTTCCACTGCCTTGTCAAGCTCGAAGGGATCACAGGTGACAACGGTCTCTACTCCCGCACCGTGAAGCACCGCCTCGATATCTATCTTCTCGACTACCTCTCCCATCATCGTTCTGCCCGTGCCGGGATGGGGCTGATGCCCTGTCATGGCAGTCGTGGAATTGTCGAGTATAACGAGCGTCATATTCGCCTGATTGTACACTCCGTTCATCGCACCCGTTACAGCCGATGCAAAGAACGTAGAATCTCCCACAAATGCGAAGCAGTACCTGTCGGGCTCTATCCTGCCTATGCCCTGTGCGATATTCACTCCCGCTCCCATGCAAAGGCAGGTATCCACCATATCAAGCGGCATTGCGTTGCCGAGAGTATAACAGCCTATGTCGCCGCAGAATACGGTCTTCTTCCCCTGCATAGCACGCTTGACCGCATAGAAGGATGCTCTGTGAGGACATCCCGCACACAGCACGGGAGGACGTGACGGCAGCTCCGGCGGCTCCGGGAGATGTGCTGCTATATCCGCTATGCCCAGACAGCTGTATATTATCTGATGCACATAGGATGCCGTATTCTCTCCTGCGGTATGCACATCGCCCGTCAGCTTGCCGATAACAGTCGTGCCAAGATGATACTTGCCGCAGAGATATACAAGCTCCCTCTCGATCACAGGGTCAAGCTCTTCCAGACATATGACCTCATCACAGCTTTCCAGGAACTTTACCGCAAGCTCCTCGGGGAACGGGAACGGCGTGCCGACTTTTAGGAAAGACGGCTTTTCCGTGAGTTCATCAAGGACTTCCTCTGTATATGCAGCACTGATACCATGTGACGCGATACCTAAGCTCAGATCGCCTTTGCGGAAGATGTTGCGTTCATACGCCGACAATTCCGATGTAAGCTCACGGTTGCGCTTCTCTATGAGCATATGGTTTTTATACGACAGCTTCGGGAATATGACCCAGCGGGAGCTGTCCTTAACAAAGCCCTCTGGCACATTCTTCACATATTCTTCCTTGTCATACACATCTATTGACGCATACCCATGACATATCCTCGTGGTAGGACGGAATATCACAGGAGTATGGTACTTCTCCGACAGCTCGAACGCCTCGCCGATCATCCTGTATGCTTCCTCCACCGATGAGGGATCAAAGCAAGGCAGCTTGGAAAACGCCGCGAATGTGCGTGTGTCCTGCTCGGTCTGCGAAGATATAGGCCCGGGGTCATCCGCTGTCATTATCACCATTCCGCCCTTCACGCCCACATATGCAAGGCTCATGAGCGGATCCGAGGCTACATTGAGTCCCACCTGCTTCATTGTGACCATGCTCCTTGCGCCGCAGTATGCCGCTCCCGCAGCAAGCTCGAGAGCTGCCTTTTCATTCACAGACCATTCCACATAAAGATCCGCGCCTGCTTTCGCACAGGTCTCAAGCACCTCTGTAGAAGGTGTGCCCGGATAACCCGACACAACATTGAGCCCTGCAGCGATCGCACCATATGCTATGGCGGCATTGCCCATAAGAAATTCTTTATGCATCCCGATCAGCCTTTCCGGTTATTTCAAAATCAATATTACCCGTATCTACCTGTGCCCTTACGCATTTCACCCTGACACTGTCACCGACGGTATATACAGGCTTTCCGCCCTTGGTATATGAGAAATCGCCGTCGTATTCAAGTCCGCTGAGCGTCTCCGCGCGGACAAGTCCTTCGATGGTGCTCTCTAGTTCCACATAAAGGCCGAATACCGCCGCATTGCAGACTACGCCATCAAACTCCTCGCCTAAATGATCTCTCATGTACTCTGCCATATATATCCCGTCACATTCACGCTCTGTCTGCATCGCAGCAAGCTCGTTCTCGGAAGACCTGACTGCCGCATCATAGGCAAATGCCGTGTAGCGGCGCACTAACTCCTCGGGAGTCTTCTTCTCATAGCAAAGGTCGGTCAGTATCCTGTGAATGGCAAGGTCGGGATAACGCCTTATCGGAGAGGTGAAATGAGCGTAGTCATCAAGTGCAAGACCGAAGTGTCCCACAGGCTCATGGGAATACCTTGCCTTTGCCATGCTGCGCAGCACTGCGTTGTTCATGATGACATCCATTCCCTTTTCATGAGAATTTTCAAGTATCATCGAAAGATGCACGGGCTTCGCACTATCAAACTGTGGATAGCTTATGTCAAGCTTTTCGCATATTTCCTTGAGATGGTTTATCTTGTCGATGGCGGGTCTTTCATGTATCCTGTACACAAACGGGATGCCATTCTCCCTAGCAAGCCTTGCAGCAGCGGTATTAGCCATGAGCATGAACTCTTCTATCATATTCTCCGCATAGCTGCTGTGCCGCCTTTTCACGCCGATGCATCTGCCGTTCTCATCTGTCTCTATCTTGGGCTCGGAGGTCTCAAGCTCGGGTGCTCCCCTGTCCTGTCTCCTCTTATGGAGTATGCCTGCAAGCTTCTTCATGAGCATGATCTGTCCGTACAGCCTGCCGTATCTTTCCTTGAGCTCTTCATCCATGCCGCCTTCTATGATGCGGTTCACTTCATCGTATACGCCCTTTACACGGGAACGTATCACGGACTTGGAGAATTTATAGCTGATAAGCTCACCCTCGCTGCTTATCTTCATAAGACATGAGAATGCAAGCCTGTCTTCGCCCGGATTAAGGGAACATATCCCGTTGGACAGCTCCTTCGGCAGCATAGGCACTACCTTATCCGCATAGTATATGGATGTACCGCGCACTAAGGCATCCGAGTCAAGAGCAGTACCGGGCTTGACATAATAGGATACATCCGCTATATGAACGCCAAGAGAATAGACTTCATCCTCGTAGGAAAGCGATACCGCATCATCTATATCCTTGGTATCTGCACCGTCTATTGTGAATATATCCTCGTCACGCAGATCAAGTCTGGAATATATATCCCTGTCGGTGATCTTCATATTCCCGATGCGGCGTGCTTCATCCATGACAGCGTTGGGGAAATCCACCTCTATCTCCTTGCTGTACAGTACGGATTCGGCACAGTTGCGGGCACTGTCCGCACTGCCGAAGGAAGCGGTTATCTCGCATCTGTGCTCACTGTGGCGCGCTCCCCTGTATACGATCCTTGCGGCTACCTTGTCGCCCTCCTTTGCATCGGTATAACCTTCAACTGCGATCATATCCTTGCAAAGTTCATCGGGAAGCACAAATATACCGTTGTCACGGACGAGTCTGCCTGTGAATACCGCATCATTCTGCACAGTCACAGCTATTATCTCTGCCTCGGGAAGCTCGCCTCTCGACGGGATAAGCCTGCACAGCACGGTATCGCCGGGCAGAGCTCCCATCATATACTTGCCGGGTACGAATATCTCCGTCCTGTCATCTGCCGGCAGAGACAGGTCATGCACAAAGCCGAATGTCTTGTTGAGCCTTGTCACTGCTGCGGAGAATACACCTTCCGGAGCAGCCTTGTACCCATTTTCCATCGGTATGATGAGCCCCTGTGCGACAAGTGCAGAAAGCACCGCCTTGAACTCGGCAGGCTTTATGGGATTTGATTTGCCCTTGCATTTCCTGTAAAGATCCTTTTCGGACAGAGTGCGCTTTTCTTTTTTGATCAGATCAAGTATCCGTTCCTTAGTACGTTCCTTTATATCCATAATCACGGCTCCCTTGATGTAAGGAATGTCACAGCACGTTCTATGCTGTCTCTTGAATTGCCCCAGTCCGCATCCTTTCCAGTGTTGCGGTAATCATACATGGAGCAGTATTTCGACACATCCTCGTACAGCAGCCTTATATACTTCTGTACGAGCTCGCCCGCTGCTTTGTCAAATTTCTCCGCTTCCTTGCCGAGATACTTCTGGGACAAAGATACGAGAAGGTCGTAATGCGGCAGACATATATAATCCCTGCCTGCAAGATCGTTCCTGAACTTCTCATCTCCCCACATCTCAAAGAATGTGCGGAGAAGCCTTTCCATTCCCCAGTCTATCTTATCACACACAAAGCAGCTCTCATTTATGATTGAAAGCCGCTTTTTCTTTGCATCCTTTGCTTCAAACAGCTTTTTCCGTGAAAATACCTGAGAGTTCACCTCGTCAAGGTGGGTCTGCAGCATGAGCGCCAGCGACAGACGGTTCTTCTGCCTGAGCATCTGCTTGAAATGCAGCGAACAGAAGCCTGTCTTATTCGTTTCTATACGCACATCGGGCTCCATCATCGCTGCACCCATGATATATTCAACGGTACGCTGTTCCAGAGTATTTCTCATAGCACATATCGGGCACCCGTCAGCCTCCATTATCTCGCTGATGGGTATCGTGAGCAGACTTTCTCTCATAAGCACTCCTTTGAAGCATCGGTCACAGCGGCATCAATAGTTAAAGCTGCTGCCGCCTACAAATTCACGGATAAGGGAATTATCGGGCACATAGGACAATTCCATTTCATCAAGCTCCTTCATGAAGCGAAGCAGCCTGTCATATTCGGGAAAACATGAAAGCTTTTCCCTGCGGCCGATGAGCTTGTTTTCAAGTACGGTCTTGTATACCGAAGGCTCATACGCCATGAATGTGTCTATATCATAGTGCGAGCGGCTCTTATAGGGTCTGATGTAAAGTTCCTCGCCCCTGTTGACACTCTTGTACATCTTGAAGACCTCTTCGGGAAGACGCTTGCGGAAGAGAGTGTCCCTGCACAGCCTTCTCATAAGGCGTATCAGATCCGGATGAAGCATGCTGCCGTCGGATCTGCGAAGTCTCGTCCTGACAGATACATACATACATGTGCAGAATTTATCAGCCTGCCCTGTGACCATCGGATTGAGAGCGTGTATGCCCTCGATTATCATGAATTCGCCCTCATCCCTTTTCATAGGGATGCTCCCCGAACGCTTCTGCGTAGGGAAATCAAATATCGGCATCTCGATCGTCTCATAATTTGCAAGGCGGACAAGATGCTCCGAAAACAGTGCAATATCCATTCTCAGAGGCGATTCCAGGTCTATATTGCCGTCCTCATCGCGCGGTATGGTCGAATCGTTCATCCTCTCCACGGGATGGAAGTAATTGTCCATGGATATGACCTCGGCCTTGCGTCCCTTGGAAACGAGGTATTCTGCTATGCGCATGGCAGATGTGGTCTTGCCGGAGCCCGACGGCCCCGATATGAGCACGATGGGAGCATCACGTTCGATTATGCCCTCAGCGGCTTCTTCTATATATGCACTGTAATTCTCTTCCGCTATGCCGATAAACCTGTCCGGATCAGAAAGCCTGCTGTTTATGGATGATTTTTTGGCGCCGAATTCGACACCGACGGTGGCTTTAAAATCTTCACTGAATGTGTTATTTATGTAACGAAGGAGGATGTTGGACTTTCCGACGCCGGAATCACCGATTATTACATATTTGAGCAAATAGTGGAAAT
>JAFPPJ010000425.1 GCA_017410745.1 Oscillospiraceae bacterium | reverse complement strand
GCAGCTGCGGGAGCTTGTTGTTCATGTTATCACCTCGTTTGTAGTATAGCTATATAAAAAGGCGCACTGCCCTTTCGAGCAATGCGCCGATATCGCAGACATATCAAGAGTTACCGAGCCTCAATGTATCGCTTTTGCAAGATGATCAGCGATATGGCTGTCGGCACTGCCGACCCGAGCCGCAAACTGTACCGCTTTTGCAAGTGCATCAATGATACCGCCGCCGGCCGTGCCGTTGCTGTACGTCAGTCCCTTTCAATCGAGAGTTACCGAGCCGCAAATGTTACCGCTTTGCAAGTGCATCAACAATATCGCCGCCGGCCGTGCCGGCTCACGGAGTGAGACGTGCGAGGTCTCTCGGGAACATCGAAGCCTGACGAACGTTCTGCAGGCCGAGCAGCTTCATAACGAGACGCTCAAGACCTATGCCCAGACCGCCGTGAGGGGGAAGGCCGTACTTGTGGCTTTCAAGATAATATACGAAATCTGCGGGATCGAGCCCCTGCGCCTTCATCTTGGCCACCTGCTCATCGTAGTCATGTATACGCTGACCGCCGGTGGTAATCTCCAGACCTCTGAAAAGGAGGTCGAACTTGCATGCGGTGCGGGGATCTTCCTTATCGTTCATTGCATAGAAGGGGGGCTTGGAAGCGGGGAAATTGGTGACGAAGATGAACTCCGTGCCGTAATTCTCCTTTGCCCAGTTGCAGAGGAACACCTCATCCTCGGGTTCGAGATCGAACTTGTTCTTGGACTTGCTGCCCTTGATGAGCTCAACAGCATCCTCGAACTTGACAGCGGGTATCTCGCCTATCTCGGGGATATCAGCGCCGAGCATCCTGATCTCGGGAGCGTAGTTCTCCTTGAGGAATGTCATGAGGTAGCGGAGCATAGCAGTCTCCATGTCCATTACATCATACATGTCGTTGATGAAGCCCATCTCGAAGTCAAGACCGATGTACTCGTTGAGGTGTCTTGATGTGGAATGCTTCTCAGCGCGGTAAACGGGAGCTATCTCGAATACTCTGTCAAAGAATGCCACAGCCGCCTGCTTGTAGAACTGGGGAGACTGATTGAGGAATGCATCCTTCTCGAAATATTCAAGGCGGAATATATTGGCACCGCCCTCAGCGCCCTGTGCAACTATCTTGGGTGTGTGTATCTCGGTGAAGCCGTTGTCGAGCATGAACTGTCTGAAGCCGGACACTACGCCCTCCTGGAACTTGAATACAGCTCTCTCTGCGGGATTGCGCAGAGCCACGCTGCGGTTGTCGAGATTTACGTCGAGGGAGCAGCCGAGCTTCCACTTGCTGACATGCAGAGGATAGTCATATCCGGGCTTGTGGAGCATCTCAATGGACTTGAGCACGATCTCGATGCCGTTCTTGGATCTCTCTTCCTCTCTGACCGTACCGGTCACCTTGACAAAGCAGCCTTCCTTCACGCCGTCGGCAGAGCCGCTGCACTTCTCGGGATCATATACGGTCTGCACCACATAGCGTGCTGTGCGCAGATGTATGAAGGAGAATGCGCCCATGTCATTGACCTTGTGTACAGTGGCGGATATGGTTATATCGCTGCCCACAGCAGCCTTGGCTGCTTCAAGGTCGAATTCATCTATAACAGAATTTCCGCTTACGGTTCTCATATGAACCCTCCTGTGTTGGAAATATATTTTAGAAAAAAGCACCCATGGTGATGGGTGCTCATGGTTGGGATGCAGGGATTCGAACCCCGGAAATGCCTGAGTCAGAGTCAGGTGCCTTACCACTTGGCTACATCCCAGTATGGTTGGGATAGCCGGATTTGAACCGGCGAATGACGGAGTCAAAGTCCGTTGCCTTACCGCTTGGCTATATCCCAGCGACATTGAGCAGTATCGTACATTTGCCCTCGTCCTTGTCCTCTCAACGACTTGATTATTTTAACACATAAGAGCCCCGTTGTCAAGAGTATTTCAGATATTTGGAGGAATGCACAAAAATTCGCACGACCTTGCTCAAACTATTTCACTTCTGTTTTCCAGAGCCTTGAATAATGTCACCTCATCTGCAAACTCAAGAGTGCCTCCAACGGGCAGTCCGAATGCCAGACGGGTCACCTTCACGCCCAGGGGCTTGAGGAGCCTGGATATGTACATAGCAGTCGCTTCGCCCTCCACAGTGGGATTGGTCGCCATTATGACCTCCTCCACGCCGGGCTTTATCCGTGATCACATTCACGCAGTCGGTACGGTGGATGGAAATGCCGCGTCCTCTGGTCACGAAGCCCACTATCTCATCACCGGGCAGAGGCGCGCAGCACTTGGAGAATCTGACCGACACATCATGGACTC
>JAFPPJ010000424.1 GCA_017410745.1 Oscillospiraceae bacterium | reverse complement strand
GTTTGACAGCTATGGTGACGCTTTGGCAAGCTCCGAAGCGTCACTTTCGTATACAAGACTCTCCGACTTTGTAAGGAGCCTTGCCACTCCCGACGGCTACTATTCCGTTGCCGATCTTGAGGGGCTTTTCGGAAGTGCCAGACTGTGCGGAGTCGTTTCCGTGATGTATCGCGGCAAGTCCTGCTATCTTGTGGTATCGGAGCATCCCGGCAGGACGGATGAGTTCGTCTTTACTCTGCTGCTGCTGTCGGCGGGAGTGGCGCTGATATTCCTTGTGATATCCGTATTCCTGCTCAGATATTCCATAAGCAGGATACTGCGCCCCGTGCAGAATATGACCCTTGCGGCAAAGCGCTTCGGCGAGGGCGATTTCACGGAGAAGGTCGATGTCACCGACCACAGCGAAATGGGCTTCCTTGCAAGCACGCTCAATGATATGGCTCAGTCGCTTTCTGAGATAGAGAGCGAGCGCAAGGGCTTCGTATCGAATGTGTCGCATGAGCTCAAGACCCCTATGACCACCATAGGCGGCTTTGTAGACGGCATACTTGACGGTACTATACCGCAGGATGAACACAGATACTATCTCACGATAGTGTCGGAAGAGATACAGCGCCTGTCAAGGCTCGTGCGCTCTATGCTCAATATCTCAAAGTATGAATCGGGAGAGGTGCAGCTCCAGCGGCAGCACTTTGACCTGACAGGGCTCACACAGCGCACGGTGCTCCTCTTCGAGAAGCGCATCAACAGCAAATATGTGGATGTGCTCGGACTTGATGAGGATACCCACTATATAGATGCCGACCCAGACCTGATACAGCAGGTGATATACAATCTCACCGAGAATGCGGTGAAGTTCGTGAACACCGACGGATATATCCGCTACACCTTCACCGAGGACGGAGACAATATCAGCCTTGCCGTGAGAAACAGCGGCGAGGGACTTAAAAAGGACGAGATGGGTCGTGTATTCGACCGTTTCTATAAGACGGATGAATCAAGAGGAAAGGACAAGACCGGCGTAGGTCTGGGACTTTCCATTGTCCGCTCGATCATAAAGCTCCATGACGGCAACGTGGTAGTGCGCAGCCGTGAGGGAGAGTACACCGAATTTGAATTTTCGATCCCCATCAGCGGGACGGAGGAACAGCATGGACGATAATATGAATATTTCAGGCGGTACGCCCGAGAACAACGATTCTTTCGGCGATACCGCAGGGGTATGGGACAGCCTCACAGGCGATGCGCCTGCTGCCCATAACGATACACAGGAGACAGTACAGCCCGATACAGCACAGGACACCGCTGAAGCTGCACAGACCGAACAGCCGCAGGAAGCTCAGGCCGCTCAGCCGCAGTCGGCGGACATGGGCGCACAGCCTGCAAACGGCATGCCTGCAGGCGGCGCACAGGGTGCGCAGGGGGGCATACCTCCGTATCAGGGCTTCGGACAGTACGGTCAGATACCGCCCTATCAGCCGGGCTATAATGTGCCGCCTCAGTACCCGAGATACGGTGCACCTTCCTACGGGTATCAGCCCATGTACGGCAGACCTTATCCGCAGTATCAGGCTCCACCGTACAATCCCGCATCGGCAGGACAGGCTGCACCCTACACACCCTATGGCGGCACTGAGACACAGGCTCCGCCCTTAAACGGCAACGGCTCTATCTTCGATGAAAAGAGCTTTGCGCCGGGGGCAGCTGCATCCAATGGCACGCCTGCGCCCGCGCCCGCACCTATGCCGGCACAGACAGGCATACCGCAGTATCAGCCCACCTATCCGCAGTACGGTCAGATCCCGCAGTATCAGGCGGGGTATCAGACGCCTCCGCCGGCAGAGCCGATAGTGCCCGCGGTATCCGAGCCCGCGCCCAAAAAGAGTGCGAGCACGCCGGTGCTCATCATATCGGCGGTAGTCGTAGTGGCGCTCCTTTCGGCGGTCATGCTGCTGCTTGCGAAGAACGAGAAGAACGGCGGCACTGTGGCAGACACCATGCCTACGCCCGTTTCAGTGAATATCGAGGTGGACAAGCGCCCCGCAGAGGACAAGTCGGACTATGCCGATGAGGCGAAGGGGCTCTTCACCACGGAGGGCGCGATAAAGTATATGCGTCCGTCGGTGGTATCCCTCTACTGCTACAAGGAAAACAGCGTCAGCGTATTTGCCAGCGCATCGGGCATAGTTATATCCGAGGACGGCTATATCGTGACGAATGCGCATGTGGTGGATGACATCGACCGCGTGAGCGTGGTATTCACCAACGGCGACAAGTGCGAGGCGACTATACTTGCATTTGACTCAAGATCCGACCTTGCTGTAATAAAGGTGAACCGCACAGGTCTTACCAAGGCTGATTTCGGCTCTTCAGCAGATCTCAGGCAGGGCGAGCAGGTCATATCTCTTGGCAATGCAGACGGCTTTGAGGAGTCTGCCACTCTGGGCATAGTATCCTATCCCGAGCGTGAGATCGACAGCTACACCGGCTTCCCCATCAAGTGCATACAGACCGATGCGGCACTCAATCACGGTCAGTCCGGCGGCCCTGTTATAGACCTTTACGGCAGGGTAGTGGGCATCGTTGTGAGCAAGCACTATCAGATAAACTCCGACACCGAGAACATCGGCTTTGCTATCGCGTCGGATTATGCAGTGCCCATAATAGAGGGGCTCATCAAGGACGGCTATGTAAAGGGACGCGCAAGGATGGGCATACACTACACGCTCATCACACCCGAGGCTGCGGACAAGGACGGCATCAAGCCCGGACTGCTCATAACCTCTCTTGACGAGGGCTTCGACATATGCGACAGCGGTCTCAAGGTCGGTGACATCATCACCGAGATAGACGGCAAGCCCATGTACACCATGACGGCGATCAAGTCCATACCCAATGAGTACAAGCCCGGCGACAAGGTAAAGGCTAAGGTTTACCGCAAGGATCAGTTCTCCAACGAGGAGCCCAAGGAATTTGAGATAGAATTTACCTTCGGTGAATTCGGAAAAGGCGAATAGTCGGAAAAGCCGACTGTTACCCTTCTCTCGTTTGAGAGGGAATATTTTTGTTATGCTCGGAGCATTGGGGTGAGTGGTTGGTGAAAGCCTGCACCCATCCGATGTGCATTTGTGAGGAAGTATCCGTACTATCCTCGGAGCATTGGATAGGCGAAGTCGATCAGAGTAAAGCCGACTGTTACCCGCCGGGCAAGTCCGGAGCTACCCGCCGGGCAAGCCCGGAATTACCCGGGACGCATTTGCACATAGCCTATCGTACTATCCTCGGAACAGCAGGCTGAGCCTGCACCCATCCGATGTGCATTTGTGGGGGAGTATCCGTACTATCCTCGGAACATTGGATAGGCGAAGCCTGTCGGCAATGCTTCAATGATACTCGGGATATCGGGGAACGCTGACCCGGACTCTAAACCCTATACCCTCAGGGAGGCTATTTTGAAAAAGGATCCTGTTTTCGGCACATTAGGTACTCTTGTTCCCGAAAAGCGGTTCTATAAGGAGAAATTCAAGGAAGCGACAGCATCAGTTGGGCCTATCGCAGTGATAGTACTGATGCTGTGCGCTTTAATTGTACCGCTTGAATCGGGGCTGATGCTCGCCTTCCTCATGGGGGCGGTCATGATGATGTGCGGCATGACGCTCTTTGCCATAGGTGCAGAGATGAGCGTATCAAAGATGGGCGAGTATGTAGGCGCATACATCCCCAGGACAAGGCGGCTCGCCGCTGTTATAGCGATGGCGTTCGTGCTCGGCGTGATAATCACTGTGTCCGAGCCCGATCTTATGGTGCTCGCAGAGCTCGTGCCCTCCGTCGATTCGATGCTGCTGATACTTTCGGTGGCGTGCGGAGTGGGGCTGTTCCTCGTGGCGGCGCTGCTGAGGATGCTGTTCGGCATCTCTCTCGCACCCATGCTGTGTGTGCTTTATGCGGCGGTATTCGTGCTCGCGTTGTGCACGCCCCGTTCATTCCTGTCCATCGCCTTCGATTCGGGCGGTGTGACCACAGGGCCTATGACAGTGCCGTTCATTATGGCGCTCGGTCTGGGTATATGCTCCATACGAAGCGACCGCAATGCGGAGGACGACAGCTTCGGTCTTGTGGCGATGTGCTCCATAGGGCCTATAATATCGGTGCTGATACTCGGCATGATATTCACGCCCACAGGCACTGATGATACCCTTGCCGCTGTGATACCTGCCGCAGATACCCGTGAGATGACAGCGCAGTTCATGAAGAGCTTCCCGGAATACACCGGAGAGATAGGCTTCTCGCTGATGCCCCTTGCACTGTTCATGGGGCTGCTCAATATCGCGGTGCTGCGCATAAGCAGGAAAAGCCTTGCCCGCATCGTGACGGGGCTTATATACACCTGTGCGGGGCTGATACTGTTCCTCACCGGTGCCAATGTGGGATTTATGCCCATCGGCCGTGTCATAGGAGAGCGGCTGGCGGCGGGTAGCGCCGTGCTGCTC
>JAFPPJ010000423.1 GCA_017410745.1 Oscillospiraceae bacterium | reverse complement strand
CGGGATATATACCCAGCGATGCTATCGAACGTGAAAGTGTAGTGGTCGCATCAAGATGTGCGAACGTAGTCGCAGGCGCAGGGTCTGTCAGGTCGTCCGCAGGCACATATACTGCCTGTACGGATGTGATGGAGCCCTTGTTGGTAGAAGTGATCCTCTCCTGAAGCGCGCCCATTTCTGTTGCCAGTGTAGGCTGATAACCAACGGCGGAGGGCATACGTCCGAGAAGTGCGGACACCTCCGAGCCTGCCTGTGTGAATCTGAATATATTGTCTATGAACAGGAGCACGTCCTGTCCTTCTGTGTCTCTGAAATATTCTGCCATAGTCAGTCCGGACAGACCAACTCTCATTCTTGCTCCGGGCGGTTCATTCATCTGACCGTACACGAGCACGGTCTTGTCAAGAACGCCCGACTGCTTCATCTCCATATAGAGGTCATTGCCCTCTCTTGTACGCTCACCGACACCGGTGAATACGGAGATGCCGCTGTGCTGATTGGCAACGTTATTGATGAGCTCCTGTATGAGCACAGTCTTGCCAACGCCCGCACCGCCGAAAAGTCCTATCTTTCCGCCCTTGAGGTAAGGGCAGATAAGGTCTATAACCTTGATGCCTGTTTCAAGTATCTCATTTGATACCGTCTGCTCCTCATAGGAGGGAGCAGGTCTGTGTATCGGCCAGCGCTCCTGTGTCACAGGGTCGGGCTGATTGTCCACAGCTTCACCGAGAAGATTGAATATCCTGCCCAGTGTCTCACGTCCCACGGGAACGGTTATGGGCAGACCTGTATCAACCGCATCAGTACCTCTTTTAAGTCCATCGGTCGAGCTCATGGCAACACATCTTACCACGTCGTCACCAATATGCTGCTCGACCTCGCAGACGAGCCTTTTGCCGCCAAGCTCTATCTCGATAGCATTGAGCAGGTTCGGCAGCTTGTCCTTGTCAAATCTTATATCGACTACCGCACCGATGACCTGTACGACCTTTCCGATATTTGCCATACTCAACTGTCATCCCCCGATACGGGGAATGTTCTCCTTTCGATGTTAATTGCTTGCATTCGCTCCGCCGACGATCTCCGTGATCTCCTGCGTGATAGCCGCCTGTCTTGCACGGTTGTAGTCGAGGGAGAGCCTGCTTATCATTTCCTCTGCATTGTCCGAAGCATTCTCCATAGCATTTCGTCTTGAAGCCTGCTCCGATGCGTAGCTGTCCACTATCGCACCGTATATCATGCCTGCGAGGTATCTCGGCACCACATGATCGAATACCGCCGATGCAGACGGCTCATATATGGGTATCGCCCTTACCCTGCGCTCGTCCTTCGGTATCTCCACCGGAAGTATCTCAAGCTGACCGGGTGTCTGTGTGATGGGCGAAACATAGTTCGTATAGAAAAGCTCCGCGCTCTTGAGATCACCGCTCAGATACTCATGAACTATCTTGTCCGCAATGTCCGAGCAGACGCTCATGTGCAGGTCTTCCGCTATGCCGGGGAATTTGTCGAATATATCCCTGCCTCTTTTCGTGTAATACTCCGTGGCCTTCCTGCCTATCGCAAGTATCTTCACGTTCTCGTCGCCAAGCTCTTCTATGCGCTTGTCGACCATCTTGAATATATTCGAGTTGAAGCCGCCCGCAAGTCCCCTGTCGCCCGCAATGACAACGAGGAGAACGTCTCCCTTCACCTTCCTGTGTGAAAAAGGTGACATGAAGTCGGGATTCTCTGCCTGTATCTCGCACATGGTCTCATACAGGGATGTGAAATAGGGACGGCAGGCATCAGCACGCTCTCTTGCACGTCTGAGCTTTGACGATGCCACCAGCTCCATTGCCTTGGTGATCTGCATTGTGGATTCGACGCTCCTTATCCTGCGCCTAATCCCTTTCATATTGCCGGATGCCATACTATCCCCCTTTGCGGTGCTGTATCACTTATGTGAT